>NZ_DKHL01000024.1:0-12772 GCF_002453775.1 Empedobacter sp. UBA6745 | reverse complement strand
AGATTGATTTATTTTAATTTTTATCTAGGACTAAATTAGAAACAGATATTTTAATTAACCGTTTTTAACCGTTTACAATCGAATATGTAGTAGTTTTACGACGTATGCATAACATAGTAGCGCATTAATTCAGGAAAATATTTTTAAAATGAATATTTATTCGAATGATAATTTAAGTTTATTTAATTAAATCAAGCCAAATCATTAACATTTAACTTTTTGTTAAAAATATTTTTTGAAGAAGTTTGGAATTTTTTGGAGAGAGAAGGAGGAAGGATATTATTTCATTTAATTAAAATACATTGAAAAAGATCTTAATTAAATGAAATTATTAAAAACAGTTTTTAAGATTAAATATTTAGCCATGAAATACCGAAAAAAACATAACAACTACTAGTTCATTTAGCAATAGGTTTTTATTGTCTGTTATTTTTATATACAGAAAGGGTTAAGTGTTTTATTCATCAATAGTTTAAAAGATTTAGGTGTGTTTTTGGTGGAGTGAATTTATTGAAAGTTTAACATTTTATAATAAGTATAAAAAAAAATCTTAGATCTAGTATTAACTATGGCTTGACATACAAAGGAAATACAATCATTGAATAGAATAGGTTTTTTCTTCTTTTCAATGTAATTTTATAGATGAAATAATTGAAACAAAAATGAAAAAAATAGATATTACAACTTTAGATGATTTAGACCAAATTGATCAAGCATCTTTTAATCAACCAAAAATTATTTATAAACACAGTACAACTTGTGGATTATGTGATATCATTTGGGATGTTGTAAAAGAAAGTGATTTTGAACTGAATTATTTAGATTTATTAACGTATAGACCAATATCTAATGAGATAGAACGTCGTTACAATGTTCAGCATGAGTCACCCCAAATCTTAATAATAAAAGATGGAAAATGTGTGTACAGTGCATCACATCGTAAAATAAAAAATGAAGAAATTCAAAAGCAACTAGATCAACTGGTTAATTTGTAGTATTTTAAGAATAACATTCTTTATATTTAAAAATTTCCATTTTGAACTAAAAGTAACATTCCTTTTTTTGGCTTAATTCTGAATATCTTCTAACTTTTTTTGATATAAGATTAGAATTGGTTAATAATCGCATTTTATTTTTTTACGACATTATACGCTTTTTAGTTGCTTTTCTTACAGTATTGTCTTTGGGAAAAAATAATTTATATGTTAATAACTATATTATTATGAGATGTATAAAAAAATTCTACTTGGCTAGCCAAGTAGAATTTTATACTTACACAGTTTATGATACAATGTCTAAATAAAGTATAATATAAAAAATTTTACTTTAATATCCTTTATTTTGTGTAAATACATTAGAAGCATCAATTGTTGCTTGCGGAATCGGGTAAATTCTTTTTGTAGGGGCAGTTACTGATTTTGCAGTTCTTGCTTCTTCAAATTTTCCGAAACGAATTAATTGTTTTCTTCTTACTAATTCCCAATATGTTTCGAAAGCGATTTCCTTTACTAAAGTAGCCTCATCAAGAGTAGTGATTGCAACACCTGGCGCATTACCAAATAATGCTTCTCTTGTTCTACTGGTTCTTAACATGTTAATATCTGCTAATGCTGCACTTGTATTTCCTTTACGGAAATAAGCTTCAGCTCGCAATGTATAAATTCCACCTAAACGAAACAAAGAAATATTTACCCTACCATTTCCATTGTTTCCAAAACTAGGATCAAACTCATATTTAAATACACGCGCTCCTCTGTTAATTTGATTTTGAGAAAGTACAGCTTGTAAAGGATTATCAAAGTTATATTCTGGAGTAAAATTAACAAGTAAATTGGTGTTTTTTTCCATTTTTAGTTGATTTACTTTTATACGTCCATTTACCATCTCAAAAGATCCATTCGCTAAAATAGTTGGACCATATTGAACACCTGCTTGAATACCTCTATTAAAATGAAACCAAGGTTTTCCCGTACCTTCTACTAAACTTGTAGCAGGAACACTAACATCAGTTCCATCATTCATAAACCAAGTTCCATCTTCATATTGGTAATGTCTGTGAAAACGAGGGTCTTCATGATTTCCATCCCAACTGTGGTAAAACTCTGGTGTCGTTCCTGTAGCATTAGTTCCTCTATTGTCTGGAGAAGGTTTTTGTGCACGTTCAACAGGCATATATGCAAAACTGTTTGAACTGTTTCTTAAACTATTTGCAGTTGCTTTTTGTACTACCGCAAATATTAATTCTGTTCCGTCATCATTACTAATATCAAAATTACGGAAGAAATTAGATTCTAACTTAAAACGTCCTGAATTGATTATATTTGAAGAATATTCAATTACTTTATCCATATCAGAAACACCACCACTAACAGCACTCTCATTAAAATCGAAAGTGTTGGAGTATCTATTTTTTAAAACAGCTCTGTTCATGTACATATCAGCTAATAAAGCATAAGCTGCTTGTTTAGTGAATCTTCCCATATGTGTAGATTGCTCTCCAATATTTGCTAAATTTGGTATGATACCTTCTACTTCTGTAATTAATTCATCAATAGCTACATCAGCTTTTCTTACTACAATTTCTGCATTTACATCCATTGGATCTCTATAAGGAGCCTGTCCGTATAGGTCTAATGTATGATAAGTATAAAAAACTAATAAACCTTTTGCTTCAGCTAAAAATAATTGTTTGTTAGCAACACTACTTTTCTCTATTGCTTGTATGGCGGTTAAAGATTTCGTTATTCCGAAATTTAAATTATCCCAAGCTGATTTTATTTGAGGATTTGAAGCGTCCCAAGTAAACTCAGATAATGCTCTCCATTTTCCACCATCTCCCCAGTCACTTCCTCGTGTAGGTAAAATTGCTTCATCAGTAGAGTATTCTTGTAAACCGAAAACATTTCCGTGATCTACGAAAGTTCCGTCTCCTAATTGTCCATAGGCTGCAGCAATTGCGTTTTCTGGACTTGGTGATTCTGATCCTAATCTTTCATCAACTACTTGCTCTTCTAAATCTGTACAACTTAAAATGCTCACAGAAAGTAATGCGAAAAATAGATAAGATATTTTTATTGTTTTTAATTTCATGATAATAAATTCTGGTATTAAAATTTTAAAGTTGCTCCAACCATAAATGTTTTCGCAGATGGGTAAGTTGCATAATCAATTCCTAATGATTGATTTCCTGATACAGCTTTTGATGTGTCAATCAATGGATCATATCCACTGTAATTTGTGATTGTCCATAAGTTTTGAGCGCTTACACATAAGTTTAAACTTTTTACCCATTTTAATTGCTCAACTCCAAAATTATATCCTAAACGAACATTATTTAAACGTAAGAAATCTGACTTCTCTAAATAAAGTGATGATAATTGCGGTAAATTTTCAGCACTTGCTCCAGAAGTGTAAAAATCTCTTAACAAGTTACGGTCTGATGCTAAATTGTTAATATTTAAATTGAGATTAGTATTATTGACTAAATATCCTCCTGCTTGACCAATAAAAGAGAATGCAAAATCAAACCTTTTATAACGCATATAACTGTTAAGCCCGTACGTTACTTTTGGAAGTGGACCTTCGAAAATTTGTCTATCTTCAGTTCCTACTGAACCATTCCCATCAGTATCTTCATATATGTATTTACCTTGCTCGTCAATTCCTAAATATTTTAGCATATAAAATGATCCTGCTTGGTATCCATTTTTATAAACATTAGCATAAACACCTGACATTCCTGGCCCAGAAATCTCTCCTGAATATATTTCGGAAACAGGTAAGTCTTTTACTTTGTTTGATAATGTTGCTGCATTTACATCTAATGACCACGTAAAATCCTTTTGATCGATAATTTGAGAACCTAAAGTCAATTCAAATCCTTTATTTTCTATTTTTCCATCTACATTTTGCCAAACTGTACTCGTTGGACTTAATGGCCCAGAAGGAATATTTAAAATCGGATCTAAAGTTGTTTTATTATAATATTCTAACGACCCATATAACTTACTATTGAATAAACTAAAATCAACTCCAAAATTTGTTTGTTCAACAACCTCCCATTTCAAATCAGGGTTTGCAGTTCTGTTTACCATTACTCCGTTAATCAAATCATTTTGATTATATAACCAATAACCCGCAGAAGAAGATAATGACGAACTCGCTTGCGTTAATTTATTCTGAACTTCTTGGTTACCTGTCTGTCCCCAACTTGCTCTTAATTTTAATTCATTTACAACAGAAGAACCTCTTAAAAATTCTTCTTTATTAATGGCCCAAGCAACTGCTAAAGATGGGAAATAGCCATATTTATTATTTTTTCCAAAACGAGTAGAACCATCTGCACGTAAAGATGCTGTAAATAAATAGCGGCTATCATAGTTATAATTTACACGTCCAAAGTAAGACTGTAATTCATTTTCTTGTGCGTAACCAGGACTTGGAATAAATGCAGTTCCAGAATAACCAGGATTATTCTCTGGTGCAACACCACTTCCTTGTTCTGCAATATTAGTCAAGCCAAAATAAGTTCCTGAAAATTTAAATTTTTGGTAAGAAAAACCTGCTAATAAATTAATAGTGTGTCTGTTGAATGTTTTGTCAAAAGTTAAATAATGCTCAACTAAATTACTCAACGACTCTAAATTACTTTGTGTGTACATTCCTCTCGGCGTTCTATCAGTAATGTTTGGGTACATCGTCGTATTACGTTCCGAAGTTGATTTGTCAATACCGTAATTTAATTTATAATTTAAACCAGGAAGAATACGTAAAGTTGCCTCAACATTTCCTAAAACTCTAAATGTATTTGTATGATCATTATACTTACTTAATAAATACATTGGGTTATAATGAGCGTTCATGTTGAAATTTGTGTAATCACCATTTTTATCAAAAACAGAACGTGTAGGATTAGCCATTAAGGCATGAATGACCAACTGTCCATCTGAACCAGCATTTGAACCATTTGGTAAACCGGTTTCTCTAATATCACTAGCTGTTAAATTGAACTTAACTTTTAAACGTTGATTGTCTAAGAAAGATTCTTCTGCATTTAAACGAGCTGTAGTTCTTCTGAAATTACTTGTTTCAATAATTCCATCTTGATCCATATGAGAAATTGATGCATAGTAGCTTCCTGTATTCGTTTTCTTAGAAAATGAAAAGGCATGATTTTGAGAAGTTGCTGAACGAAACAATACATCTTGCCAATCTGTATTTCCACCATGATCGTAAGAAGGATCTACGGCGTTTCTATACTCATCAGCATTCATCAAGTCTAATTTTTTAATCACATTCGAAACACCGAAGTAAGTATCATACGTAAAAAGTGCATCACCTTTTTTTCCTTGTTTTGTTGTAATTAAAACAACACCATTAGAACCTCTTGCTCCATAGATTGCTGAGGCAGAAGCATCTTTAAGAACAGTTATCGATTCTATATCACTTGTGTTTAGAAAGTTTAATGGATTTTTTGCGCTTGAACTTCCTAAACCAACATTGGGTCCACCAGAACTTACATTTTCATTGCTTAACGGCACACCATCTACAACAAATAAAGGTGTACTACCACTTCGAATAGATCCAACTCCACGAATAGAAACATTCATTCCAGCGCCTGGTTCTCCACTTGTTTGCACAACACGAACACCAGCTACTTTTCCTTGGATTAAGTTATCCACAGAAATGTTCATTCCTTCTTTAAATTGTTCAGATTTTAATTGACTTACAGATCCTGTTAGATCAGATTTTTTCTGAGAACCATATCCAACCAACGTTACTTCTTGTAAAGCATGTTCATCAGAAATACTTGTTTCACTCGAAATATGGATTGTCATTTCTGCCGAATCAATTACAACTTTCTGAATGGTAAATCCTTCTAATTGTACAGTTAAAGTTTGTCCAACCTCTGCCTCAATAGAAAATAAACCGTTCTCATCTGTTATTACTTCTTTTCCAGTTTCTACGATAATAACTTTTGCGCCCGAAACAGCAAATCCATTCTCGTCTTGTACAATTCCTTTTACAGTAGCATCTGCTGCTTGTATTTCGAAATTAGAATTGTCGTTCAAAACCTTTGCTTCCGCCTTGTTACAATACAAGAAAACAAATGCCAAAGGAATTAGTTTTTTCAGTTTAAAATGTTTAATTTTATGGTACATATTATTAAGTAAAGTATCACATTTACGATGCTTAACTTAGATTCCACTGTTGTTGTCGCAGCAGTGGTTTTTGTTAAGCTAGCTGTTGATTTGTTTTTCGGAATACAAAGTAAGTCTCTACTCTTTAAAAACACTTTAATTTAAAATCATCAAAACATAACCATAAGGTAAAATAATCGATTACATTCCTGAAAATCAAACAGAAAATTTACAATACTATAAAACAGACTTAACAATAACTAAAAATTGTTTGAGAATAAACAATGTAATTTCGGTTCTTATAAAAATTAGAGCAATGAAAAAGACCATTTTATTTAGTTTATACTTACTTCCTTTTAGTTTTTCTTTGGCGCAAACACAAACTTTAGAAGATTTAAAAATCAATGAAATTCAAGTTATTGGTTCGCATAACTCTTATAAGAAAGCTATATTACCAGAGGTTTATAACTATTTATCAGAAAGAGATTCTATGAATTTTTTACCAAGAATTCAGTACGAACATATTCCAATTCCTCAACAATTAGATTTAGGTTTACGAAATCTAGAAATTGATGTTTACGCAGATAGTAAAGGAGGAAAATATGCGCATCCTAAAATTTTAGATTTTGTAAAAACAACTCAGCCTTTCGATCCTGACAAAAAAATGAATAAACCAGGTTATAAAATGATCCATATAACTGATATCGATTATATGACATGGTATTATACACTTGAAGATTGTTTGAAAGATTTAAAAAAGTGGTCTGATGCAAATCCTAATCATACACCAGTATTTATTACATTAGAGCCAAAAGATGGCAAAGAAAATGAATTTAAAACAGAGCCTGAACATTACACAGAAAAATTATTTGATGATTTGGATAATGAATTGAGAAAATATTTAGGAAAAAATAAAATCATCACTCCAGATGATATAAGGGGTTCTTACAAAACTTTAAACGAAGCCATTACCAAAGGAAATTGGCCTAAAGTAAAAGATGTGAAAGGGAAATTTATTTTTGTATTAGATAATAATGGAGCAAACCGAGATTTATATACAAAAGGACATCCTTCTTTAAAAAACAGAATGATTTTTACAAATTCAACTCCAGGAACAGTAGAATCTGCTATAGTATTTAGAAATGACCCTGAGAAAACAGATGAAATTAAAAATTTAGTAAAACAAGGTTACATTGTCCGCACAAGAGCAGATGCTGATACGATGGAAGCTAGAAGTGAAGACTATTCTCGTTTTGAAAATGCGAAAAAAAGTGGTGCTCAAATCATCACAACAGATTATTATCAACCAAGTAAATTATTCAAATCTAATTTCAAAATTAGTTTCGATGATAATACTTACGAAAGAAAAAATCCTGTTGTAGGAAAGTAAATGATCTTTTTTTAATATAAGATGTATTGAAATAAAATCCTTGTCAAGGTTGAAAACCTTGACAAGGATTATTCGTTAATCTAAAATCGTAATATTAAAACACAATATTATCGCTGTCTTTCGTTGAATGAGCTTTTATTGCTTATATATTTTTGATTCTTTTTTCTTTAAAATCAATTTCAAAATGATTTGAAGGTTCACCATTCGATAAATGTGAAAGTATTTTAAACAACATTTTCAATTGTAAGATAAATTGATCTTTCGATTGATTCTCTGCAAATAATTCTACCAGCACTTTATATTGTTCCAATCGCTCTCTTGGAATATCTCTTTTCGCCAATTCATCTGCCGACTGAAATTTATAGAGATCAAGAATTAAATCATCAAATGTCCATTTTTTAAAATTTTTAGACTGAATTATTTTTCTATTTATTCCTTTGTAACCTAAAAGTAGTAAATCTTCTCCATTCAAGTTTTGTCCTTTTTCTATAAAATCTTTAGGCCAATCATTCGGAATCATTCGTAAACGAACCAATTCTTTTAGATGAAAAAGCATTAATTCTCTGTATGATTTCGTTTTCAAAATATCTTTGTTCCAACTTAATTTATTGCTGTCTTTTTGTAAAGCCAAAAATTCTTTTTCATATAATGGAAATAATTCATCAAAACGAGGTACATCATCTAAGATTTGTGTTTCAATTTCCATCTTATCAGCTGATTTTATTGTCAAAATTTTATAAGCCGGAATGTAAGCTGCTAAAGAAGGTACTTGAATATTTACTAAAAAGTCGTTTTCTGTTTTTCTACTTCCTGTATCATTAATATGCATATGCCCAGCAAAATGAATTTTAATTCCTGCTTCTGAGAAAACTTTTGCAACCTCTTCTTGTGGAACACGTTCCAATTGCCATTTTTTATCTCCCAATAATTTTTCTATTTCTGAAGATGCATCATCATTAAAATCAATCATAGGGTAGTGCGTAAAAGCAATTAGTGTTTTGCTTCTTTTTTTTGCTTCAGCAGTAATATTTTTCACCCATTCTATCAAGTGTTTTTTGTTTGTCAAAACATTGTTATAACCAATACTTGCACCTTTATAATTAGAAGGATTAGATGAATTTTCTTTTAAATTCTTTGGAATATACGTATTGCCATCAATGGCCAATAGCCAAACGTCTTTTATCGGTTCGACAACATAACTTAGGTCAGGAACCGAAAATCCTTTTTCGACTTCATACATCCTTTTAGTATAATCGGCTGCTACTAAAGCATCATCAAAAGAATAAGAGGAAATTAGATTTTTATTAAATGGTGTACTCCAAAATAAATCATCTTTTTGCGGATAAAATCCGAAGTCTTTCAATTCGTTTAAAATTTCTAAATATCCCGACTCAGCAATGTCTTTTGTATAAATTTTTGAAGGTTTTTCATCTATCTTTTCTTTACTATAAATTCCAAATGGTTTTCCATTCTCTCCTAAAAAGTCATCTTTTCCTGCATCTTTCCTAAATGGACCTACGGGGTCATGATTACCTGTTGTTAAGTAAAATTTCATGTTATATTTGCATTTATACTCTTCCAAAATTTTATGTAAACCTCTGAGATTATATGCTTGCCCATCATCTGAAAAATCGCCTGGCATTGCTACAATTTTTATATTTTTAGAAACAATATCATCTAGTGCAGCAATAAACGCAAAATAGTTTTCATTAAAAATCCTTGTCGAGTGCAATTGAGATTCCATCGTTCTCAAGATCGTTGCTTTTCCTGTTTTCGGATTGATAATTCCTTTAAAATCATTATCCGAAAAGTTGCCATACAAATCTTGAAAATGAATATCAGAAAGAAAGGCTAATTTAATTTCTTTTTGTTGTGCATTCAATATAGAAAAGAGAAGAATTAAAATAAATGAAATTTGTTTTTTCATGTGTGTAAAACAGCAAAACTAACGTAATATTAAATTCGTTTTATTTGAAAAGAAATTTATAACGATAAGTTAATTTGAGTTTTTAGAAATAAGTTTTAATGTTAAAGTCAGAATGACAAAATTTATTTCTGAAAATGATTTAAGTTCTACGTAATAAGTTTTGAGGATGTAATTCTGAAAGTTGAGAGATTCAAAGCCCGTATTCAGAATTACAGAAAAGAATTACTACCACAGAGATACATAGAACTGATATGAAAAAAGAAGAGTATTACTCTATATCTCAAAATAACAACAGATTGAGATTCTATTT
This sequence comes from Empedobacter sp. UBA6745, assembly GCF_002453775.1. NCBI lineage: Bacteria > Pseudomonadati > Bacteroidota > Flavobacteriia > Flavobacteriales > Weeksellaceae > Empedobacter > Empedobacter sp. UBA6745. The sequence goes on along the minus strand of NZ_DKHL01000024.1, from coordinate 3,005 downwards.
ACCAATAATTTAATTAAATCCCTCCATATCGTACAAAACTACCTAAAATTAACATCAGTATACTAATAGTTGTTACGGCTATGATATGAAATGTCATCAGAGGAAGTTTTGAATAATCTGATTTTAGACGAGGAAGCACATAAAACTGAGCGCTTATAGCCAATAAGACAATCGTAGCAAGGCCTATGAGTTTTAGCGAGACAACACGTTCGATTGGATTTTCGAAATGAAACCAATTACTGATTTTGATGGTATAAATATAGGACATTCTTACCCCTGTAATGACCATGATTAATAAAGCAGGTAGTCCAATACGTTCGTATTTACTTTCAAAAGAAAATAACTTTTCTACCGATTTTTCTTTCCATACTTGCGGTAAAATAACTAAACTTAATATAATATGACCACCCACCCATATTGTAGCGCCTATTAAATGAAAGATTAATAATAAATGTAATTCGTGCATATTTGTTAAGATAACAACATTTGGGTTTAAGATTTTATACGAGTTTGTTATTTACAACATCATCGTGTTCTTTTCTATGACCTTATTTCACTAAAATCAATTGACTATTTTCTAAAGCCTCTAACTTATGTATAACATTAGGTTCGATAGTTATATAATCACTAGAGCTTAACTCTATTGTTTGGTCATTTTCATCAGAATACACCACTTTTCCAGTAACACATAAAAGCAGCGCAGCTATTTTTGTGGTATGCTCTTTTAAAATATTATTTTCCAATAATTGAATTGATGTTACATTACTTGACTCTCCTTTGAAAATACTTACCGCACTGACACCCTTATCATTCGCATGAATGCTATTTAAACATGACAATTTATCCATCGTGAATTATTTTATCATCTAAATTTATTTCAAATCCATCAAATATTCTACTCAATTCTATGTATATTTTCTTATTTATATTCATTAATGATTAATCATTATAGATTGCTTCTAAAGAGGTTGTTTCGTGTTATTCTCTTTATTTTTATGTTATCAGTAGTAGTAGTTTAATTTTTGATAAGAATTCAGGAGAATTGCTATATACACATGATCCAAAGGATAAAAACTTTGGAGAAAAAGTTGTTAGAGCAAACTATGATATAGATGTCTGATCAATTTTAGATTACCTACAAAATATTCGTTTTTTTTGTAAGCTTAATTTGTGCTTTTCTACGAGTAACAGGTTTTATGACATGATGGAGAAGAAGGAAAAAAAAACATAAGTGTTATATTACTTCAATTTTAATCCATCTAACTAATAATTCTTGAGGGTTTAAATTTCGAATGATGGTTATTTTTGAGTTGATTTGATTGCCCAAAACATGAATAATGGTTGTAAAAATAATCTTGCTAAACGCTTTTGATCCGTATCTAGACCAAATCCATTTCTATGATTTTTATATTGAGCCCAATTTCCAGGAAATACAGCAGCGAAAAAAACAGCTGTTATTTTTCCAACAAACTCTTTTTTTTCTTTTGGAGCTAAAATAACAGCGCTTCCTAAAGCAATTTCGGAAATCCCTGAATATACAACGGTGTCATCTTTATCTAAGGGCACCCAATTAGGAACTTGAGCTTTAAACTCTTTTCTCGCAATTGTTAAATGGGTAATACCCGCTACCACTAAAAAAGCACCTAGGCTATAACGAGCTATATTTTGTTTCGTTTTCTTTTTCATAATTATATTTATTTAATATTTACCATCCAATTAGATTAGATATTCTTTCTGATAGTAGTTATAAAATTTATTTTTTTATTATTTAGTTGGTCGATCAAAACCAAAGGTTTCTAAGCGACTATCTTTTTGGTTAAGAATAATATTTTTTAAAACTTGAGCTGCAACCATCGAAAAAGTAATCCCATTTCCTCCATAACCTAATGCAAATAATGTTCGGTCACCTTTTTTCCATGGTCCCATATAAGGTAAACCATCATTTGTGGAGCTAAAAGTTCCGCACCAAGCCATTTCGGTATTGAATTCAATTTCTGGATATAATCGACTAAATTTACGTTCAAGAGTTTTGATTTTTGTTCGAAGTAAATCATCTCTTTTATCAGGATTTTGAAAATCTTCATCTTCACCACCAACGATCAATCGATTATCTTTTGTTGTTCGCATATAAAGATAAGGTTCTGCTGTCTCCCATATTAAGCTACGATTTGGCCAAACCATTTTTTCATCAATGGGAGCCGAACAAATCGCGTAAGTAGATAATAAATTCATTACTTTTTTAGGTAGAAATTGACCAGCTTCAAAACCAGTTGCAACAATTACATACTTGCAAGAAATAGTATGTCCATGCTCCGTCAATAGTTCGCAATTGTTCTTATTTTCGTCTATTTTTTCCACTTTTGTATGGGTAAAAATCTGTAATTGATGTTTTTCTTGATGATACTTTAATAAATTGATAGCGCCTTTATATGCATCCATCTGAGCAGAAGTATCATTTTGCAATGCTGCAATTCCATCAATATTTTGATAAGTTTTCAATTGCTTAGCATCTAAATACTTCACAGGCAAACCGACTTCTGTTCTTATTGCATATTCTTCGTCTAACAATTTTACACCTTGCTGATTACTCGCTAATAAAACTGTAGGAACACGTGTGAAATCAGCATCAATATTAGTTTTTTTGAATATATTTTCTATATCTGTAATAGATTCCAAGCAATTGAAATAAGCATCAATAGCAATTTTTTCGGGAACAATATTTATTAATTTACTTAATGGGGTATCAATTTCGTATTGTAATTGAGCAGTACTTGCTGCAGAACTTCCTGTGGAAATTGTTCGTTTATCGATAAGAGCGCATTCTATACCTGCTTCACATAATTCGTGCGCAACTAAAGCCCCTGTAATTCCAGATCCTATGATGGCAACATCTATTTTATAATTTTTGCGAAGAGGATGATATAAGTCGAAAAATTCGTTTTTAACAATCCAAAAAGGTAATCCAGAATGTAAATCCATATTATTTAGTTGTGTGGTTTAAAAAA
>NZ_DKHL01000047.1:0-16361 GCF_002453775.1 Empedobacter sp. UBA6745 | reverse complement strand
TCAAGAGAATATGAATACAAGTGTTGGGATTAACCAAATGAATTCTATAGGCATGAATTTTACAAATAGTGTAGGTGTAAATTATATAGCAACTGCTGGAGGAATGATGACTAATAATGCAATTTTAGATTATAGTTTGATGGCTGCTAATATTATGGAAATTGCCAATGGTAATAAAACGTCTAAATCAAAAGAAGTTTTAGACCAATCAAGTGATAAAAAGATTATTTCTGAAAATAAAAATGAAATACATAGTCAGGGTTCATTTGATAATAATGGAGGTGAAGGAACAAAAATGCATTAATTATGGCAGGAGGAAAAATTACACGAATTGTTAAAGGAACTAACTCTATAGAATGCGAAAAATGGGAAGTTTATACAAATGATTTTTCTGCATATGCTAATAACGGAAGTTACTTTACAGCAGATGGAGGTACTAATTTTGGAACTCCAAAAGATCCACCACCGCCAAATAAATATTTTGTAAAAGGTTGGTGGACAGATAAAGAGGATAAACCTATTAAAGAAGCTAAAATACTAAATGTAGTTCGTTTTCATGTACAAACACAAAATATAGAAAAACCTGAAGGAAAAAATATTATGATAGCCTTGTATGAACATGATTATTCTATTCCTATTCCTTTGACTTTTGGATTAGCTAATTATTCTACAGACGATCATATCCGAATAATGCGAGGAAACAATGAAATAACAACTATGCAGTTGGATAAAGAAGGAAAAGGATATATAGAAATTTCTTTAGATTGGGGTTTGAATAATTTGTTTAACGAAGAAACATTGTATTTTAATGAAGAAGGGGGTGATTTGGAATTATATTTTAAATGTGGTTACGATGACCAAGAGAATGTTCATTTACCTAATAGTTTTGGAGATTATCTGAAGGTAAAACGTTCTGAACAAAATTTGTTTATAAAACCATTTTCAGTGGAAAATCAATACAATTTTCCAGAAATATTTAATCATTTAGGCGAGTTTATACTTTTTGCAATTGATAAAGATGATATATCATTTAAAAAGTTTGCAGCTGTTAAAATAAAAACAACCACATTTTTTAATTCAATAGAAGGAGTTAATTTATTTAAGAAACAAGTATTTACAGAAGGAATAGACTTTAGTACAAGAGCACATAATTTTAAAAATTTCACAGTCAATGAAGTAGAACATTTTTATAAAACAACAAAGCCAATCAAAATGGTTTACATAGAAGAAACTTTAAAGACAATAAAACTTGATCAATCTTATAAAGGCATAATTTCATATAATTCTATCAATAAAGTTTTGAAATACGGAAGAAATGCTAATTTAGTTTATGGCTCTTATCAATTGCTTACAGAAATGAAAGAAATGATACCTGTAATCAGTGAAAATGGAGAGTTCAATAAACCAAGCCTTTCTTCTTTTGTAGGCATGATTCCTATTTCTGCTCCTTTGGCATTTGGTTTTGCTGTACTAGAATGGATATCGATGGATATTGTAAAAGAGTTCGACGATATGTACGAAGAACTGAAAATAATAAAACTAGAAAATGCCAAAAGAAGTGGACTAACACAAGTAAGGAATTTGTTGCATTTTGGTAGAGAAACAGATTATAAAGATTATGAGTTTATAAAAGATGTTCCGCAGATAACTATTGATAAATTGTTGAAAGGAGAAATAAAGAATATTATTGATTTAGAAAAAATTAGAATAAATGATGACTATGCCATTTATGAAAAAAAAATTCAAGGTCAAGAAATTAACGAAACAAAGTATTCTCTAATCATAAGAAAACAAAGAGATGAATTAATTAATGATGATATTTTTATAATAGAAAGTATTATAATACAACCTGAAAAATGAAACAAATAGCATTACTCCTGATTTTAATTCTTTTTAGTTGTAAAGGGCAAAGTGTAGATACATTAGAAGAAGTAAAAAATTCAGAATTAATAAAGATAGAAGTAATAGGATTAAAACCTAAAACAGATAGTCTGTTTACATCCTTTACTATACCTAAAACATATTTATTAAAAAGTAGTAAAAAAATAAAATTTATTGATATTAATTATTATAATCATCCTCATAATAATAATCAAACAGGTTATATAATTTATGATAAAATTATTAATCCAGAGGACAGTATTAATATTAATCTTTTTTATTATAAATTAATATCTATTGAAGATTTTAAAAAAATAACGAATCAAACTGATTTTAAAAATAACGAAATTTATAAAGTAATTGATAATAACGAAATTTATAACATTTTGGAAGGATATAAAAAAGACGATATTAGATTTAGATATTATCATAAAAATGATTTAAATAATACAATAGCAAAATCCATATCAGTTAACTTAGAATAATGAGACAAATAGTATTATTTCTGGTATTAATTCTTTTTAGTTGTAAAGGACAAAGTGTAGACACTTTAGAGGAAATCAAAAATGAAGAGCCTATTACGATAGAAGTGTTAGGGCAGAAAGTGAATACAGATAGTTTGGGTGTAAATATTTTTATACCTAAAAGATATTTATTAAATAGTAAAAACAAATTGAAATTGATACATATTTCGTACTATAAATCTATTTATAATCCAAATAATGACGCATATATAGAAAGAGATAGATATCTTAATTTGAACGATACAGTAGATATAAATTTTAGATATTATAAGCTTATATCTATTAAGGAATTTAAAAATTTAACGGTAAAAAATCTTTTAAAAATAAAGAAAATTATAAAATAATTAACACTAAAGTACTACATAATATTTTAGGTGAATTTAAAAATGATGAAATATTATTTAAATATGAATATTTAGATAATCCAAAAGAGTTACAAGTATTGTCAATTCCTGTTAACTTAGAATAATGAAACAAATAGCAATATTTCTAATTTTAATTCTTTTTAGTTGTAAAGGGCAAAGTGTAGATACATTAGAAGAAATCAAAAATGAAGAACCTATTACAATAGAAATACTAGGACAAAAACCTAATACAGATAGTTTATCAGTAATTATAGTTCTGCCGAAAAAATATATATTAAAAAGTAATAAAAAATTAAAATTATTAAGTATAGATTATTATAAATTAATATATAATAAAAATAATAATGCAATTATTAATTTAAAAAATGATATCAATTTGAAAGATACTATTCAATTTAATATTGAATATTTTAAATTAATTCATCCTAATCAGCTTAATAGCATAGAAAATAATAATAAATTCAAAAAAAATATAGTATATAAAGTATCAAACAAAGCAGAAGTTTATAAATTATTAACTGAATTTAAAAAAGATGATATTAGATTTAGATATTATCATGAAAATGATTTGAAAAATATAATAGCAAAATCCATACCTGTTAATTTAGAATAATGAAACAAATAGTATTATTTCTGGTATTAATCTTTATTAGTTGTAAAGGGCAATCAATAGATACTTTAGAAGAAATAAAAAATCAAGATCCTATTAAAATTGAAACAATAGGCTTAAAACCAAAAACAGATAGTTTATTTACTACTATTACTTTTCCAAAAAGATATGTATTAAAAAGTGATAAAACCTTAAAATTGGAGAGTGTAAGTTATCATAAACATCCAAATAATAATTTTGGGACAAGTGGTAGTATATTTAGAGAAGATGAACTTAACTTAAATGATACAATAAACTTTGATATTATATATATTACACGATTGATAGCAAAAGATTTTAGGCACTTAATTAATAATAATATTGCCATTAAAGAAAAAGAACGTTTTACTATAACCAATAATCAGGCATTATATCAATTATTGAACGTATTTAAAAAAGATGAAATATTATTTAAATATGAATATTTAGATAATCCAGAAGAATTACATATACTATCCATACCAGTTAACTTAGAATAATGATGATGAAAAGATTTATGATTTCATAGAAATAACTCAAGAAACATATAATAAATTGATGATGGGAGAATTTAAAACTATACTAGATTTGCAAAAATCAGAGTATAATGAAGAGAATATAAGAAGTCAAAAATTTCATTCTGGAGAAATCAAAATATTTAATAATGTCAAACCATTTACAATCCTATATAAAAAAGAATTTGATTCTTCAATAAAAGATGATATTATTTTAATAGAAACAATATTTACCAATTATTAATCATGAAAAAAATCATAATATATTTCGTATTTAGTTTATTAATTTTCATTTGCTGTGGTTCTAAATTTAATCAATCAAGAATAAATTATCATCAAGATTATTCAAATGAAAGAATATTTCTTTTATCTAATCCATATTATGAAGATAGTGTGAGAGTATATTTACCTAAGAATATAAAATTAGAGTTTGAAAAAGAAATTTCATCTGCAGATATACAGTATTTTGAGAACAAAAAAATTATAGGATTGTTAACAGATTATACTTTTTTTACTAAAGCAAATAAAGAATTTTTCCCTACATCAGGAATTAGATTTGAAAAAGATTCTGATTATAATTTAGATTTATTATTATATAAAAATATCAATATATCTTATAACGAATTAACTCAAGTTTTGAAAAAAATGAATATGGAATCAAAGCAAAAACGTTTTAGAGATACTGTATTTGTTGGAGGTATAAAAGATTTTAAAATTATTAAACCAGATTTATTTAATAAACTAAATTCAAAAAATGATACTCTTCTTATTTATTATTCAAAAAAAGGTGATAGAAAATTTAAATTTGAAAAGTTTAGAATTGATTGGTAAATTCTTTAGAAATGGCAAAATGATGATTCAATACAAGATGATATAGCTTTGATAGAAACAATATTTTTTCCTACAAATTAATGATTTTTTATATGAATAAATTTTTTATTGCAACACTTTTGTTAATTAGTTGCATACCTAATAAAGAAGTTATTTTTAATCAAGAAAACACAATTCAAAAAATTACAATTTCATGTAATATTCAAGGTGAATATAAAGATAGTGTTAGATTAAATATCCCTATAGAAATTAGAGTGAGTAATTTAAATGAAACTACATTTTTAGAATTTGATTTTAAATATGATAATATGATAATAATATTTTGATATATCCAACAAATTATATTATATATAATGATGATTTCAAAACTAAATATTTAAGACCATTAAAACCTAAAAAATATAATTATAATCAAATCAAATTATTATTGGTAAATAGAAAAATAAATATTTCGAATCTAAAAGCAAAAAATATTCTAGAAAAATATAATTATTCAAAAGAATTAGGGAATATTTTTAAAGATACTATTCAATTAACTAATTATCAACAATTCAAGAAAGATTTTCCAGAAATATTTGATGAATTAAACGCTGTTGGCGATTCATTGATAATTACTACAAGAGAAGGAGATTCTAAAGTATATCATTCAAAAGCTTATCCTATAAAATGGTGAAATATGAAAATTATAAAACTACCAGTTAATGACTATAAAGATGATATAGAATACATAGGAACCTATCGAAGAATCAGAGACAAGAGATGTGTTTATTGTTTATAAAGTGCTAAGATGGATTGGTTATTTCTTTCTATCAATCATTTTATTTTTAGGTATTATGTTTATTGCTGTGGGAATTGGGGGAAAACATCAAAAATTAGAAATGAATCCTGGTTTTGCTTTATTAGGAGTTATCTTATGTTTGCCCTTTGTTTTATACGTTGTTATTAACAATTATATGGATAAAAGTCCTAAAATTGATAATCAAGTAACCTCTGTAAGGAAAAGTAGTCAGATAGCTTTAAAAGTCGATTTAAAAAATATTAAATTAGTTCAAAATTCTTTTAATTATATAGATGTAATTTTTATTATTCCTTATCCTCAAAAAAATGCCGTAATTCATTATAAACAAAAAATTGAAATGGAGTACGATAATATTTTATTATGGTTTATTCAACAAAAAGAAACAATATTTTACATAAATCCAGAAGACATAAATCATCATTATCTTGATTTAAAATTTATGAATACCTAATCAATCTTAATGAAAATAACAAAACTTGTCATTCTATTCAATTACAAAAAAATCCTTTTAGGAGTAATTGTTTCAATTCTTCTATTTGTATTATCATTTTTTATAGTTTCTACATTTATCAAGATGCTATTTAATATTGTGGGAGGATTGATATTGCTAAATATTATTGCATCAATTCTCGCTTCTTATATACTTTACGATAAATCAGATTTATACGAGATAAATAAATTGAAAGAAATTGCTGATTTTAATAATGTTGAGAATGTCGTTTTAATTCACGCAAGTTTTGATCCTTTGTCTATAAATTTAGAAGAAAAATATCCGACTATCAATTTGACCGTCTGTGATATTTATGGAAATAGACATGAGCACGAAAGTGGAATTAAAATTTCGAAAAAAGTATTTCCACCCAATCCAAAAGAAAAAATAATTCATACGAATAAATTACCTTTTGAAGATAATTCTCAAGATATAATTCTTGCAATTACGGCTATTCATGAAGTTTTGGAGCATACAGAAAGAGTTTTGTTTTTTAAAGAAGCCAAAAGGATTTTGAAAAAAGATGGAATAATTGTCCTTTCAGAACAATTTCGTGATTCGACTAATTTTTTGTTTTTTAATATTGGAGCATTTCATTTTCTAAGCGAAAAACAATGGAAAAAGGCAATTTCAGAAGCAGGATTAAAAATAGTTAATAATAAAAGAATCACGCCTTTTGCAAATATGTTGATTTTAAAAGGTTAATGATTTCCTTCTTCAAAAAACAATATTATTTTTAACTTTTGACATTCTTTTATTTGTTGGTATAATGAACTGAAATATTAAAATAAACTTTTACAGGATTTCCATCAACCAAAGCAGGTTTTATTTTTGTTGATTTTTCTTCTTGTTCTCTATTTATTCTATAAAGGATTTGAGTAGAAATTCGAGCTAATGTTTCATTTCCTTGGGACGTTATATTGGTAAAATATCCATTTTCGTCAATAACAAAATTCAATTTTGCAAAATAATCACTAGATCCGCGTAATATTTTATCCAATGTCATTTTTGATAATTTATCAGAAACCTCTTCGTTAAGTTTATTTTTAAAGCATTCTAAATAACTACCTGATTCATCTTTACAATCTGGATAAACAGCAAATTTATCTACATTATTAGAATTGTAGATGTTTTGAGAAAAAGTGAAAACAGTAATCAATAAAGTAAAGAAGGTTAATAATTTTTTCATAAGTAGGTAGTTTAGATGTATATTAGTAAATCTTTATGAATTAATGATTTATATCAATCCGTAAATACTACCATAAATACCATAAATAGTGCCAGATTCTAGAGGTGTTCTGGTGGTAAATTTGTATACTAATATCAAGAGTAATATGAACGAGTTGAACAAAACTGATTTTGAGAATAATTTAGCTGCAGAAAATGAGAAATTTAGAACTGAGGTAGCGACGTTTACAAAGTCAGGAACCCGAAAATGGGTGTATGCAAAGAAACCATCGGGAAAATTTACAAATTATAGGACAGTTGTATACTCTATATTGCTGATTCTATTAGTTGTTATTCCTTTTATAAAACTACCAAATGGTAACCCCATCTTTAAATTTGATGTTTTTAATACAAATTTTATCTTATTTGGTTATCCATTTTTTACAACAGATTTTTTCTTGCTTGCTTTTGGTATGATTGTAAGTGTGGTTTTCGTCATACTTTTTACTTCTGTTTATGGACGGCTTTTCTGTGGATGGGTTTGTCCTCAAACTATTTTTTTAGAAGGAGTATTTAGAAGAATAGAATTTTGGATAGAAGGAGATCGAAATAAACAAATACGATTAGATAAACAAGATTGGAATGAAGAGAAAATTCTGAAAAGAGGAGGTAAATGGTTTGTCTTTTATATTGTTTCGTTTTTAGCAACAAACATTCTTTTTTCTTATATAATAGGAATGGATGTCTTGATACAAATGTATAAAGAAGGTCCTACTGAACATGGTGGAAAGTTTTTAGGATTATTTATTTTTAGTGTATTATTTTATTTCGTATTTGCTTGGTTTCGTGAACAAGTATGTACATTGGTTTGTCCTTATGGGCGTTTGCAAGGGGTTTTACTTGATAAAAAAACAATGCAGGTCTCTTATGATTATCTTCGAGGAGAAGGAAAAAGTGGTCGAAGTAAATTTAGAAAAGGTGAAGATCGCGTTGCTGTTGGGAAAGGAGATTGTATCGACTGTGGACAATGTATCGCGGTTTGTCCTACAGGAATTGACATCAGAAATGGTTCTCAATTAGAATGTATCAACTGTACAGCATGTATGGATGCTTGTGATGAAATAATGGTAAAAATTAATTTACCTACAGGTTTAATAAAATATGCATCAGAAGAAAATATTGCACAAGGAAAACCATTTAGAATAAATGGACGATCAATTGTTTTTTCACTCATTTTAGTCGCAATGATTTCTGCTATGACAATTTTTATGTTGAATAGAAGTGATGTTGAAGTGAAATTTCTACAAGTTCCAGGAAAAGATTATGTCGTAGAAGGAGATTATATCATCAATACAATGCAATATAGTTTGATGAATAAAACGAACAAGCCTTATAAATTGGTGGTGAACGTAAATGGTTTTAAAGGTGGAAAAACGGTGTTATTGGTAGAACCTGATAAATTTATAAAGATAGACGAAGGTGAATTAAAACAAGGTTTAATCGATATTAAAATACCAAAAAGTGAACTTAAATCTTATAAAGTACCAGTTATTTTAGAATTGAAAGATTTGAATGGAGAAACCATCGATCATTATACGATTAGTTTTATGGCGCCTTTTTAGTTAAATAACAAAAAACGTCTTACATTATGTAAGACGTTTTCTTTTCGAGATTATTTCTTTCTCAACACTTCGTTTTCAAATTTGACACCATTCCAACCGTTCTTCATAAATTGACGAATGTTGTTGTGGTCTGTTCCTTCTGGCGTATCTAAAACCGCTTGATAATGTTCGGCAAATAATTTTAATGTATCATCTTCAGAAAAATTATTCAATTTTGCGAACGCAAAAACTTTAGCACTTCCTTGATTTTGATCTACAGCATTTTCCTGATTTCCATTTACAAAAGCAGAAGCAGTATAAGTATAATTTTCTTCAATATGCGCGATAACATCCGCAAAATTAGCTTCGTTTTGGTTTAATTTTTCTAAAATCATTGTATCTTTTTGTCAAAAATAAGAACTTATTTTGAATACAATAAATCATTAAGTATGTTAATTTTTTTATGCGCTCAAATACTTAACGAATGTTTAACAACTTTCTGTCTATTAATTAATTAGATTTATAATTATTAACCAAATAAAATAAATTTTATGTTTGAAAGAAGGCAATTTAATTATGAAACGTCAAGTGTTGCGCTACGTGAACTTGCGGAAAAAGGATATCAAGAAGATTTTAATTTATTAGAAAGTGATTTGATTGATCATCCGCACGATTTTAGAATTATTTATATCTATCGTTACGAAGGAAATTCGAACCCTGAAGATGAATCAAGTGTTTACGGAATCGAAAAAATATCGACAGGAGAAAAAGGAGTTTTAGTTGCAGGCAATTTGGGATTTGTACAAACAAATTTAGCATCGATACTTATCCAATTAGAAATTGAGGGCAGAGGTAGAATTCTGAACAACTAAAAACAAAAGCATGAATCAACTACTAAATATTACCATTAAAATATAAAAAAGCGTTACCAAGAAAATTGATAACGCTTTTTTTATTTTTTCGAATAAATTCAACTTCCAAAAGAAAGTTAATCGTTTTCTATTTTTAGTAATAGTCTATATTCAGAAAAACGATGCTCGCGAATAGGTCGTGTAAAAGGTTCTGTTTTGAAATATAAAACTAAACATGGAGAAATATTTTTATATTTTTCTACAAACTCAAACGAAACTAATTCACCATTCTTTATTCGCTGTTTTATTTTGTTGTGATAAGGATACATTTTCCTTTTTATAAAATATTACTTCGCTTTTCTACATAAAACCTTGAACGGAATAGAAAATGCACTATTATATTTTGATTTCAAACGACGAATATCTCTCGAAGCAGATGCTCTTGTAAAATAATCTCCAACTAAAACGCGATAGTCTGGTGAGAAATAAGCTGTTTGCGATGATAAGTCAGGATAAGAACGTGCAAATTCATTTCTTACCTTCTCTGCATCTTTTCTATCTTTCGAATAATAAATCTGAATTTTGAAACCATTAACCTGTGGTGTACCTGCGCAAGGATCATTAGATTGTATAACTGGTTTTTTCTCTGTCGGTTTCTTTACAGTAGTGGTATAACTACAAACAGCATCTTCTTTTGCTTTTAATACATTATTTATTCTACTATCAATTTCCATATTCAATGTACCATTATTGATGATTTGAATAGTATCAATTTTATCTTGAGCAAAAACACAAGAAGAAAAAGTAATAAGGAATAAAAAGATAAATTTTTTCATAAGATGAAATTAATTTGTGCAAATATACTTTTTACAATTAAGTTATTAAATTTTATAGACTTTTATTTTCTTACAACGAATATTGTTCCAATTTTTTTTGACAATCAAATATTTGATTGTTGTTTCGTAAAATCGATTGGCAGATTATAATAAAAACAATAATGATTATTTTTTAAATTATGTTAAATAGCAATTTTTCTTGTTCTAAATCTTTTCTATCAAATCAAATAGATAATATTTATACAGCAATATTTTTTAACAATTAATTTAGAAACGTTTTAAATTAAGCTCAATGACAAAGTTCAGTATGTAAACTTTATGATTTTATTAAGTATTGAAGCTATTTTTGCTGTTAGTTAAGTGTTCAAATAAAAACGAGTTAAAAGAAACAACGAACTGAGATTATTTAAGTAAATGAAGGCAAGATTTCTAAAAAGAATACGTTTATGGAGCTGCGCGATAATACTATCGACGTTCTCCTTAGCAAATGCCCAAGATGCAGGTAAAGGTTACGAATTATTCGAAGCCAACTGTACTGCATGTCACCAGATTGATGGTAAATTAATTGGGCCGGAATTACGTAATGTTGAGAAACGCGTACAAGAAGAAGCTGGACTTGGAAAAGAGTGGTTACACTCTTGGATTAAGGACAACAAAGCTTTACGTGCGTCTGGAGATGCGTATGCAAACAAAATTTTCGCTGAGTACAATAACACTGAAATGTTAGCTTTTCCTAACTTATCTGATGGTGATATTGATAATATTCTAGCGTATACTGCCGATCCTGATGGTGGTAAAAAGGCTTTTGATGATGCAAAAGCTGCAAAAAAGAAAGAAGCTGCTGCTGCTAAAGCTGCTGCTGCCGGAAACGGAGGTGGTGCTGGAACAGGAGTTATCGCAGTTGGATTTGTTGTATTAGCAGCATTATTATTGTGGATTTTGGTTCGCGTTAATGCATTAGTTAAAGCAACTGCAACTGATGATTTAGATTCTAAAGAAGAAAAAGCTGCTTTTTCTTTCGCAAACTTCTTCCAAAAATACCAAAAAGTTGGTGGTGTGTTAATCGCAGTATTAGCATTCTTTGCATTGTACAACGTGTATTGGGGATTAATGGGAATTGGTGTTGATAAAGGTTACGAGCCAGAACAACCAATTTATTTCTCTCACAAAGTTCACGCAGGTGTACAAGGTATCGACTGTCAGTACTGTCACAGTTCTGCTAAATACGGTAAAGTGTCTGGAATTCCTTCACCAAACGTATGTATGAACTGTCACAAAACAATCAAAGAATACAAAGGAGATTACTTCGAAGAAGAATTAATCACTTCTGGTAAATTCGCTGATGAGGAAGCAGTTAAGAACTTCTATACAGGAGAAATCCAAAAAATGTATAAAGCTATTGGATGGAATCCAGAAACGAACAAATACGATGGTCCGCAAAAACCAATCGAATGGGTACGTATCCACAATATGCCAGATTTCGTATTCTTTAGCCACGCACAACACGTTGTAGCTGGAGAGAAAGCGATTAAGAAAGCAATTAAAGATGGAACTATTCCAAATGCTAAAGAATTGAACATTGGATCAGGAGACCAAGTTTGTTTCGCATGTCACGGACGTGTTGATGAAATGAACGAAGTAAAAATGGCGAATGATTTCACAATGGGATGGTGTATCGAGTGTCACAGAACTACTGAGGTAGATATGGACAACGAGTATAACAAAGAATATTACGCAGAACTACACGAAAAACTGAAAAAACAGTACGGTGACGCAACTAAGATTACAGTTGATGCTATCGGAGGTTTAGAGTGTGGTAAATGTCATTATTAATATAAAAAAGAGAGGAGTATAAATGGCTTCGAAGAAAAATTACTGGAAAAGTTTTGAGGAGTTAACTGACAATACATTAAATGAAAAGTTAACTACCAACGAATTTGCAGAAGAAATTCCTGTAGATAATTTCTTAGGGAATGATAACGCCATGGAGAATAGTCAAACTTCACGACGTGACTTTTTGAAGATTTTAGGGTTCAGTACAGCTGCTGTTACTTTAGCAGCCTGTGAAGCTCCAATCGTAAAATCTGTTCCTTATGTAGTGAAACCAGAAAACATTATGCCTGGTGTACCTACTTATTATGCATCTACAATTTTTGATGGATACGATTACGCGAACGTATTAGTACGTACAAGAGAAGGTCGTCCAATTAGAATTGATGCAAACAAAGGCGCAAAATATTATGGTTCTACAAATGCACGTGTTCAGGCATCTGTATTATCATTATACGATTCTGATAAAATAAAATCACCTTTAACAAACGCAGGTGAAAACTTCAAAGCAACATCTTGGAAAGAGCTTGATGCACGTGTAACAAAAGCATTAGCATCAGTAGGAGGGAAAAAAGTAGTTATTTTAACTTCTTCTTTACCTTCACCAACAACTAAAAAGTTGATTGCTGAGTTTGCAACAAAATATCCAACAACTCAACACGTTGTTTATGATGCAATTTCTTCTACGAATGCATTAGATGCAGCGCAAGAAGTTTACGGAAAAAGAGAATTGCCATTCTACGATCTTAAGAATGCTGAATTAGTTGTTTCTTTCAACGCAGATTTCTTAGGTGATTACAATGGTGGTGGAATGGAAGGTGATTATGGTGTTGCTCGTAAACCAGGAGCAAACATGATGCGTCACATCCAAGTAGAATCTGTTTTATCTTTAACAGGTGCAAATGCTGATACACGTTATCCATTAAAACCAACTGATACTGAAAAAGTATTGGCTGAAGTTTATAATAAATTAGCAGGTGGTTCAGCTTCTTCTAAAGAAGCATTAGCTATTGCTGCTGAATTAACAGCAAAAGGTTCTAAAGCGGTTGTTATGGCAGATGGTTCGAAAGAAGCATACGCAATTGCATACGCAATTAATCAATTGTTAGGATCAGCTGCAGTTTCTGATAAAGCTGTTTTATTAAAAGAGTCTAACGATGCTGTATTTAATCAATTTGTTGCAGAAGCTAAAGCTGGACAAGTTGGGGTTTTATTAAACTTCCAAACAAATCCAATTTACAATGCTAAAAATGCAAAAGAAATTGAAGCAGCTTTCAAAAACATTGGACTTAAAGTTGGTTTAGTTGAAAAATTAGACGAAACTGCATCAGTAATGGACGTTATTGCTCCAGTTACTCACGGTTTAGAGTCTTGGAATGATTTCAACCCATTAACAGGTGTATATTCATTACAACAACCAACAATTCCACGTGTATTTGATTCTCGTCAATTCCAAGATTCATTAATCGCATGGATGACAGGAGTAACTAAAGTAACAGAAGTAGAAGATCCAAATGATCCAATTATGGTGATGGCGGTTTCTGCAACAAGACAAAAAGTTTCTCCATATTACTTATATGTAAAACAAAACTGGGAATCAGCTATTTTACCAAAATTAGGTGTAGATTTCAACAAAGCATTATACAATGGTTATAATGAAACGACTGAAACATCTGCATTTACTGCTAACACTGGTGTTGCTGCAGCGGCTGCTACAAAATTAGCTGGAGCTAAAGCAACAGAATGGGAAATTCAATTCTATTCTAAAGCTGGTTTAGGAGATGGTACACAAGCAAACAATCCTTGGTTACAAGAATTACCAGATCCAATTACACGTAACTCTTGGGATAACTATTTAACAGTTAATCCAAATGATGCGGAAAAATTAGGAATCAAAATTCAAGATAACTACAACGTTACAAACGGAAGAATGCAATTTGACGGTGAGTATGTAAACTTAACTGTTAATGGAGTAGTTTTAGAAAACGTTCCAGTATTCATCCAACCAGGTCAAGCAATCGGAACTGTAGGTTTAGCTTTCGGTTATGGTCGTACAAAAGCTGGTAAAGTTGCAAACAATGTAGGGGTTAATGCTTTCGCATTATATACTGGTAACGTAGGTGCATCTAATGTTAAGATTGAAAAATCTTCTCGTTCAGATAAACACGAATTTGCTAACATGCAACAACAACCAACATTGATGGGACGTTACGAAATTGCAAGAGAAGTTTCTTTAGCAGATTTCATCAACACAGATCGTCAAGAATGGAATCCAGTTGCGAAGATGCCAACATGGAGAGGAGATTCTCCAGTAGGTGAAGTTGACTTATGGGCTAGTTTTGATCGTTCTACAGGACCTCACTTCAATTTAACAATTGATATGAACTCTTGTACAGGATGTGGAGCGTGTGTGATTGCTTGTCAAGCAGAAAACAACGTACCAACTGTTGGTAAAGAGCAAATGCGTATGTCGAGAGATATGTATTGGTTAAGAATTGACCGTTACTACTCTGATGTTACTTACCAAGATAAAGACGGAAAATTAACTCAAAAAGTTGCGTTAGAATCTGATCCAGATAACGAACCACAACAATATACACGTTTAATTAAGCCAGAGGCTGAAAATCCAGATGTGATTTTCCAACCATTAATGTGTCAACACTGTAACCACGCTCCTTGTGAGACTGTGTGTCCAGTAGGTGCAACATCTCATGGTCGTCAAGGTCAAAACATGATGGCTTATAACCGTTGTGTTGGTACTCGTTACTGTGCAAATAACTGTCCTTACAAAGTACGTCGTTTCAACTGGTTTAACTGGGCGAACAATGACAAATACGACTTCCACATGAACAATGATTTAGGTCGTATGGTACTTAACCCAGACGTTGTTGTACGTACACGAGGAGTAATTGAGAAATGTTCATTCTGTATCCAACAAACTCAAGCTGCAATCTTAAAAGCTAAGAAAGAGAACAGAGTAGTTAAAGACGAAGAGTTTATGGCTGCTGCTGCTTGTGCTGCTGCTTGTGGAACAGGTGCGATGAAATTTGGTGATATCAATGATGATAAATCTGAAGTAAGAGCTGCATCGAAAGATAAACGTTCTTATGTTTTATTAGAAGAAATTGGTACAAAACCAAACGTTATCTATCAAGTAAAAGTTAGAAACAGAAAAGAACAAGCTTAATTAAATTAGTAAAGAATTAATAAGGTAAACAAATATGTCACATTACGAATCACAGGTAAGAGAACCCCTTATTTTAGGACATAAAACCTACCACGATATCACAGTAGACATTGCTCGTCCAATTGAGACGCCAGCAAGTAAGTTGTGGTGGACATGTTTCAGTATAGCAATGGTTGCATTCATCTTTGGTGTTGGAGCAATTGCTTATACAGTAGGAACTGGTATTGGTGTATGGGGATTGAATAGAACGATTAACTGGGGATGGGATATCACCAACTTCGTATGGTGGGTAGGTATCGGTCACGCTGGTACGTTAATCTCAGCCGTTTTATTATTATTCCGTCAAAAATGGAGAATGTCGGTTAACCGTTCTGCGGAAGCCATGACAATCTTCGCCGTTGTACAGGCAGCGTTATTCCCTGTAATTCACATGGGTCGTCCATGGTTAATGTACTGGGTATTCCCAATTCCTAACCAATTTGGATCTTTATGGCCTAACTTTAACTCACCATTATTATGGGACGTATTCGCGATTTCTACGTATTTCTCTGTATCAACAGTTTTCTGGTTGATGGGATTAATTCCTGACTTCGCTATGGTACGTGACCGTGCAACAAAACCATTCGCTAAGAAAATCTACGGAATCTTATCATTCGGATGGGGAGGTGGAGCAAAACATTGGCAACGTTTCGAAGAGTTATCTTTGGTATTAGCTGGTTTATGTACACCATTAGTATTCTCGGTACACACGATTGTATCTTTTGACTTCGCAACGTCGGTAATCAAAGGATGGCACTCAACAGTATATCCTCCATATTTCGTTGCCGGAGCTATTTTCTCTGGTTTCGCGATGGTA
>NZ_DKHL01000010.1:0-34120 GCF_002453775.1 Empedobacter sp. UBA6745 | reverse complement strand
TTTTTCTTTTGGTATTGCTACCTATGTTTTTACAACTTCGAATTTCCTATAGCTCCATTATTAAAGGGTTGACTTCGTTTTATTCGGCTATTTTTTCTTCTGTATATTTTATAATTTCAAATGAACTTCTCATTTAGCAAATCCTCTCGGTATTTGCGGTTGCAAAGGTAATACTTATTTTTTTAACTAACAAAATTTTATTTTAAAAAATTTAAAGTTTTTATTTCAATAAGTCAATTTACTTCGCAGCAAAATCACTCTCGTTATTTGCGGTCGCAAAGGTAAAACTTATTTCTAATTCAACAAAATTTATTTTTAAAAATTTTGTCGCTTGTTTTACTTTATGTCAACTACAATACTACTCGTCTTTCGTATTGGGATTGCAAATATACAACCCATTTTTCCGAACTTCCAAACACATTTTACATTTATTTTACTTTATATCCCTAACTAACTGTTATGACGGGAAATATTTTTTGAGAATTTTAGATTTGAGAAACTAGATAGTAGATTTTAGACCCGAAAACATCGTTTTTACTACACAAAATGATTAGATGTTTTGTTTTTATTACTTATAAATAAAAGTAAAATGTCTACTTTGTGGTTAACGACTCGGGAAAAGTTCCGATATTCATTAATAAAGTCGAGCTAAACTTTAGCTATATAATATATGATAGTTCTAATTACAGGTTCCTCAACAGGTTTTTACCTTCTCCCCTTCTGGCAAGAAGGAAGATTAGTTGTTAGTGGTAGTTTTTATTCATCGTTCCAATGTAGCTCAATTCTTTATTTTTTTTGTCTAACTGAAATAAAAATTGGAGTTGTACAACAGTTACCCTTGTTACATGCTGGCGCTTTTATAGAAATCTAATTTGTAAGTTCAGTTTGAAATAAAGTTTATCATTTTCTTTATAAATACTTCCGAAATCGTGTCTTGAACTACTTGCAGTTTCAAATTTTGTATTTGAATAAAGATAATCCTCAAATTCGTTTCGGTTGTAAATGTGATAACACAAAACTTCTCCATCTTCTTTTACGACTAAATATCCACCAGTTGCATCAAGTTGTCCAGTCCAGACTTTTGACGGCATCATTCCAAGTGCAATATCTGTTATAAATCGCTTGAATTTATACGTGTAAAAAGGATGATTATTCTCCAAATTAAAGTTTAAAGGATTTGTTTCAGAAACTGAATTTATTAATTCGATAGTTTTTGATAAACTTGAAGTAAAGAATTTTTTAAGTGTTTCCGAAACGATTTTGGGTAATGCAGAATCAACCAGAATTAAATTATTTCCAAAAATAGAACTTTCCGTTTTAATAAAATTTAAAGAACCACCTAACGAATAAATTTCTTCAATTCTATCTTTTATTTTACTTCTTGTATCAATTGAATTTATCAAATTGATTTGTTCTTCAGATAAGTTTATGTTTTCAATTTCGTAAATGAAATTAGTAGTTTTTCCAGCATTTAGTAAAGTAGAAGCTCCACCTAATTGTGATTTTATACTAAATCCTAATTCGGGATTCGTTCCAGTTCTTTGGTCGTGAATAACAATTTTAATATCGCTTTTAACTGAAGATTTAGCTTTAATTGATTGACTTTGATATGAATTAATAAATGTTTCAATTTGAGGAATTGAAAAAGTAGCATTTGTTTTTTCTTTTAACTTTTGTAAAAGTAAACTTGCATTTTCTTGAAAATTAGAGATTGAGATTCTAAATTCCTCTTCTCCATTTTTAATTAAAACAATATCGTTTTCATATGAAAACACGAAAGTTCCATTTGACTCATCTCTTAAAACTTTAATAATTGGAAATATTAATGATTCAATTTTATTTAAATCACTATCTCCAGCAAATAATTGTTTATCAGCAATAATTTTAAGAAGCGCATAAACTTCGCTCCATTCACCCTTATTTCCTGTTATCATTTAGTTTTCAGCATTAGTTTAATAATTTCGTTTGCAGTTGCTTGAATAGCTGGTACGGCAACGGAGTTACCGAACTGCTTGTAAGCAGATGCGTCAGCAACTGGAATAATGTAATTATCTGGAAAACCTTGTAATCTTGCCCATTCTCTTGGAGTCATTTTTCGGATTCCTTCTCGATTTACCTCACCTTTAATTTTGGTTGTTGGAGTGAAATCAGTAATTCTATGGTCTAAAACTAAATTTCTTTCACGTCCCATTCCGCCACAAACAACAGCGTTAGCTGTTTGATTATCTTTTATAATTTCGTAACCAAACCCGTTTCCTTTATTTTCGTGTCTTGCTTTGTGATTTACAAGAGTTTGAAGATATTGAGTTGAAAGATAATATTTTGTTTCAACTACATTTTCTTCCTTCACGTCTGCAAAAGTTGAGTTTTGATTTGTTGGTTTTGGATAGCTGAAATTATCAATGCACAAATCTGGATGAAAACCAACAATATAAATACGTTCTCTATTTTGTGGAACTCCAAAATCTTTAGCGTTTACTATTTGAGGTTCTGGAACAAAATATCCTAAGTCGTTACGTAAAACATTTAAAATCGTTTCTAAAGTTTTTCCTTTGTCATGACTTCTTAAACCTTTCACGTTTTCTAAAAAGAATGCTTTTGGTTGTTTACGTTTGATGATTTCAGCAACATCAAAAAATAATGTTCCTCTTGTATCTTCAAATCCTCCACGTTTTCCAGCGATTGAAAATGCTTGACAAGGAAAACCAGCACAAAGTACATCAAAACCGTCTGGAATATATTGTTTTGTTTCTTCTTTTGTAATATCACCAAACGGAGTTTCTCCAAAATTGGCACGATATGTTTTTTGCGCTTGTTTGTCCCATTCGCTAGTAAATACACATTTCCCGCCAAGATTTTGTAAAGCCAAACGGAAACCACCAATTCCAGCAAATAAATCAATAAATTTGAATTTTGGTTTCTCAACTGGTTGGAATGGTACGTTTTCGTTATTGAAAAGTTCTAATTGAAAATTCTTTTCGGAAAAGTAATTTGTATAATCTTCTGAAACGTAATTTTTTAGAATTTCATTTGTATATTCAATAGCATCACTTTTATAAAATTGTGACACTCCGTTTTTATTGTTATGGAGATAATGAGTTATCACAGCATCTTTCACGTCAAAATTAATGATAGGATTTTTCCTATCATTTCTAATTTTATCAAGTGATATTTTTTCCAAAACTTTCATTAATTCAATTTCTCTATAATTGATTGCAATTTACAAAAAATAACCGATGATTTTAAGATTAGGGATTTATGCGTAAAGTTTGGATGCGCTTGCATGTAACGGGCCGCATATTGCCGAAGGCGGGGAAATCGAAGCCTAAAGTTTCGATTTTGCACCGAGGCGAGCCATAACGAATTTTTGTGAGTTAAATTTAAAAAACAAAAACGAATTTTATTCGTTTTTGGCGGAGATAGAAGTACGAACTTTGAATTTAGCACTTTAACCCCGCATTTTGCCAAACCCTTGTGCTTGTTGCACAACTCAAAAATAAAAAAAAATTCGGATCTTGTTGTATGCAAGGACGAAAAGAATTTACCCCACAATTATTTTACGAACTAAGCTTAGAGCGGTTAGTTCAACCGATAACTTTTATCGCCGTGTAAATCAAGCATTAGATTTACATTTTTTGTACAAATCCACTCAAAAATATTACGGCACTCAAGGTCAAGAAAGTATTCACAAACCATTGTACGATAAAATGCACGAAAAACTCACCAAAAACAAAGCGTATCACCGCAGATTAGTAAAGCGTCGAAGTGCTACAGTAGAACCCGTTTTAGGAACGTTGATTAACTTTTTTAACCTAAAACGAATCAACAGCAGAGGAATGTCACAAGCCAATAAACACGTTTTGATGTCAAGTTTATCTTACAACTTGAAGAAATACCTGCGCTTTATTTTCAAAACCCCGAGTGTTTTAGCCCAAGTTGTTTCCCTAAAACAAGGGAAATACAGCTTTTTACAAAAGTACTCCTTCACGACTTAAAAAATGCGTTTTTAAGCAAACCTAATATTACAATTTAGCATATTTCTTTAAAAACAAACCTCACTTAAAATGGCTTAAACGAGGTCAAATATTTTAAATTTTTATAAAAATTGGAGTTGTGCAACAGTTACCCTTGTTAGCCGTAGTTTTTTATTTTTCTAGTTTTGTTTTTAGCGATTCTAACAGTCGTTTTTCAAAATCTCCAATGATACTTTTCGCCCAAAAGTTGGCATAAAAATTCATTTTCGATTCAATTTTATAGTCGCAATTAAGAATTATCTTCGTTTTTGTTTCAGAAATATATTCAAGTGAGTAATTGATGTTTTCAAAATTGAAATAATTACTTTTAAGTAAATGCTGATCGGTTGGTGTTTCTCTTAATTGAGATTTGGACAGATCTATTTTGAAATTGACAAATTCATTTTCTTTAATTTCTGATACATATTCATAAAGTTTCAAGTCATCTGTAAAATGTCCAATTCTGTACATTTGATTTTCGTTTGTCAAAATTTCTGAATTGACAGGTCGTGGAATACCAATTTTTTGATAAAATCCATTCTTGTATTCATCATCAGATATTGTTGGAACTGACAATAAATTAGGGAATATTTCGGCTTTATTTTTATTAATTATTATTTCAGATGAAACGCTGTAAACTTCTTCTTTATTCGGAATTAAGTTTTCAATTGGATTTAACAATAGTGGAATTAAAATAATTGAATAAAGTTTTTTATCTTTTATTCTGTCTTTGACGAAAGCACCAAGCAAAAGACCAATTACTCCAGCAACCAGTAAAAAAGGAAGTCCAATAATTAACAAACACACTAAATCTTCAATTCTTGTAATTAATGCTGCAATTAAAAATAGAATAATGGTAATAATTGGATAGAAGAATAATTTAGCTTTTGATTTGTAAATTTCATTTGAGGAGAAAAGTATCGGAAATAAACCAATAACTATTGGAGTTACCCAAAGAAAACTAATACTGTAAATATTGTAATAATCTTCAAAAATTTCGTTGTCTCCTAAAATTCGAATTATCAGTCCGTAAATTACACCTAAGAATATGCCTAAATATTGAGATTTCTGTTTCATACGGGATTTTGGTAAAATTACGGCTAACTCTCAAATATACGCAACTTTCTATAAAAACCAAATAAAAAGTAAAATAGACGCTATTTACTGAAAGTGAGTAAATTAAATAAGCTAATTAATTGCGTATTTAGAATTGTTTATGGATTTTTTTTATGTGATTTTAAATTCAAATAAAGTTTTACATTAACAAATAAGAGTATTCTGAAATTATAATTGGCCATAAAAACATATAAAAATCGAGTGAATTTTCTTTTATATTTTTTAGACTATCAAACATATTTTTCCAACCTTGAGTTCCAGTCAATATTGAAATGAAAGTAAAATACCCTACGATACTTAAAAATAGAACTAATATTTTTAGTCATAATTTTGATTTAAGTTTCGTGAAAAATCAGCTACATCCTCAAGCTTACTCGCTACTTAAAGGCAGGATGAAGGCAGGATAAAGGCAACATAGTGGCAGTAGAGAGGCAGTAGAGTGTATACAATACTTTTTTTGGATGGTTGGAGTTGAACAAAAAAATGGTGGCTCATTGCGCGCGAGGTTTATATTTTCACTGCATGGAATGATTAGGCGGTGACGATTTGCTGAATCAAGCAAATGGGCAGCGGCTACTTTTGGGTTATGGACTCGGGAAAGGTTTCGCGAAGCGAAATAAATTAGTAAAAAAAAGAAAGGCTACCCAAAATGGATAACCTTATTACTTGTTATATTCTTATTCTGAAAAATTATTTATATAACCGAGTACGTATCATAGGATTGGAAATTGTACTACAATTTTTTAATTTTTATTTTAAAATATTGTGTATCTCCATAAGTACATCCTTGACATTTAGTAACTACTTTTAAATATAAACTATCTACAGCACTATATTCTGATTATAATTTTTTTTTTATTGAATTGAACAAATATAAACTATATAAATCAATCATTTATGCTCTCTCTCTTTAAAAGATGCATTTTTTAGATATTCAACTTGCTGACAAACAACAGCTTACCTATTTTTTTCAAAAAAAACTGAATCATTAAATAGATTTGAATAAACAAGTTATAACAGGATCAGTTTATCCTAATTATTACATCTGTATTTTACCTTTCTAAATAAAAAAATATCAAATCAATTAAAATAATAAAATCAAATCACTTCAGCGACAACGAATGTACTACCACCTATATAAATCATATCATTCACAGAAGCATTATTTTTGGCTGCAAGTAATGCTTTTTCTACAGAATCGAAAAAATGTTTGTCCTGTATATCTTCTGGAATTATTTGATACAGCTCATCAATATCATATTTACGTGGAACATTTGGTTGACAAAAATAATAAGTTGCCTTTTTTGGAAAAAACTGAAGAATTGACAAAACATCTTTATCGTTGACAAATCCCAAAACTAAATGCAATTGATTATAAGCTTGCTCATTTATTTGTTTTGAAACCTCTGCTAAACCATGTGGATTATGCGCAGTATCAGCAACAATTAATGGGTGTTGTCCTAAAATATCCCAACGTCCGCGCAAATTTGTATTCTTTACAACATTCAATAAGCCATTCGTAATATTTTCAGGAGAGACTGCCCAACCTTGTTTTTGCAATTGTTCAATAGCGGTTAAAACGGTACGTTTATTTTTGATTTGATAAGACCCTTTCAAATCTGAAGCTAAATCTTGAAAATGTTTTTCTTCAGCAAAAATGATTTTTGCATTTCTATCTTTCGCTACTTGTTCAAAAATTGTTTTTGTCTCTGCTGTTGTTTCACCAATTACAACCGCTGTATTTGGTTTTATGATACCAGCTTTTTCAAATGCAATTTTGTCCAATGTATCACCCAAAAATTGTGTATGATCTAAACCAATGTTCGTAATCACAGAAAGTTCTGGTAAAATAATATTCGTTGAATCTAATCGTCCGCCCAAACCAGTTTCTATAATCGCGATATCAACTTTCTGTTGTGCAAAATATTCGAAAGCCATCGCAATTGCAATTTCAAAAAAAGATGCTTTTTGATCAATTATTTTTTGCTCATGCTTATTCACAAAATCAATCACAAATTCTTCATCAGCCATTTCTCCATTTACACGTATTCGTTCACGGAAATCTTTGAGATGTGGAGAAGTTGTCAAACCTGTTTTATAACCTGCTTCCTGAAAAATAGAGGCCAACATATGAGACGTACTTCCTTTACCATTTGTCCCTGCAATATGAACCGTTTTAAACTTAGTTTGAGGATTTCCCAAATACTCGCATAACGCTGTAATATTTGTTAAATCTGCTTTCATTGCTGATGCTCCAACACGTTGAAACATTGGTAAATTTGTAAACAACCAATCGATTGTTTCTTGATACGTTCTCATTTATTCAAAAATTTTACACGAAGTTACGGAATCATCTTCAAAAAAAAATCGAATTTCTCCGAAGAAAAATTCGATTCTATTATTTATGAATTGACTATTCTTAATCTGAATAATCTTGTTTTGTAGTTAATAATATTTTCAAAACAATAAATCCAACAATAGCAGCTGTTAACGAAGCTACTAAAATCATCAATTTTGCTTCATTTATATAGCTTGGGTCTTTGAACGCTAACATCGAAACGAAAATGGACATTGTAAATCCAATTCCTCCTAAAATTCCGACACCAAAAACTCGTTTGAAATTGACTGCTGTAGGTAATTCACACAATCCTAATTTAACCGCAATCCATGTAAATAATGTAATTCCGACTGGTTTTCCTACAACTAATCCTAAGAAAATACCCGAAGCTAAAGGAATACTAAAATGTGCTAATCCTCCACCATCTATCGTAATTGCAGTATTTGCCAAAGCAAATAATGGTAGAATAATAAATGCTACTGGAATATGTAAAGCATGCTCCATTTTAGCTGAAAGTGATTTAGAATCGTCCTTATCAAATGGAATTGTAAATGCAACCAAAACTCCCGCAATTGTAGCGTGAATACCCGAATGCAACATAAACCACCAAACAGCAATCCCTCCAATGATATAAGGAATCATTGATTTTATTTTTAATTTATTTAAAGCGAAAAGACCTAACAAAATGGCAATTGCAATTCCGAATTGTGTAAAATCTAAAGGTAATTCTGGGTTTGGATAAAATAATGCAATCACAATAATTGCTCCTAAATCGTCAATCACAGCTAAAGCTGTTAAAAATACTTTAAGAGACAATGGAACTCTTTTTCCTAACATTGTAATAATAGCAACAGCAAAAGCAATATCTGTCGCCATCGGAATTCCAAAACCATGAATAGTATCCGTTCCTTTATTCGTCAAAAAGAAAATAAATGCTGGAATTAACATTCCTCCCAAAGCTGCAAAAACAGGTAAAATTGCTTTTTTAGTATCCGACAATTCACCTACAAAAACTTCTCGTTTTAATTCTAAACCAATCAAGAAAAAGAAAATAGCCATCAAACCATCATTAATCCAATGTGCAAAAGAATGCCCAAACATATCTGTTAACCAAATCGCATCATAAGATTCTGCAATTGGTGAATTGGCTAATAATAAAGAAAACGCAGTACAGAAAATCAATAAAATTCCGCCCGAAGTCTGGCTATGAAAAAATTGGTTAAAAAGTTTAGAAACTATCATTATATTTTTTTTAGTTTGGTAAAAATAATAAACTCGTTTTTAACCGCCTAATCAAAACGAAACAATAAGACCTAAATTATCATTTATATAATCTTTAAAATACTTTTTTGATACCAATTACTAAAATTAAACATCTTTTCGATGATAAAAACGAATATGAAAGGTAAAATCAGCAAGAAATAATTATGAGATTGAATGATAAAAAAACTACAAAACACTAAAAATCTAATATGTTCTAAATACGGTACCCATCTTTTTTGTTCTAATTGTGCACCAATATTTATTAATGTAATCAAGACAAATATAACGAAGAAACCTTTGGTTAAATTATCAAATTGATCAAAATAATATGTTAGAATACTCATCGCGACAAACGATAAAATCAATTGTAAATTAATATAACCTTTGTATTTGAAATGATAACTATTCCCTTTATTCTTAGACACCCATTTCTTTTCAATAATTGGTCTTATTTCCTGATCCATCACTGCTGGACTACCAAAATATATCGTCAATTTTTCTTTAATGGAGGATTTTCTTCGAGCAGCTTCATACAACTCTAAATAATAATGAAAATGTTGCCACAAAAAACTGTAACTATTGATAGGATGCGTCAATCCATATCTTGGTTTTTCTTCTTCTTTCTGAAAAGTACCAAATAATATGTCCCAAAAAACAAATACATCTCCATAATTTTTGTCCAAATATTTTTCGTCAGAAGCATGATGAACACCATGAAGAGAAGGTGTTATAAAAATATATTCAAGCCATTTTTGTTTCTCCAAAATCTGCGTATGCGTAAAAAAAGAATACACGCCATGAACCACCAAAATCGTCATCACTAAATTTGGATGAAAACCAATAAAAGGCAAAATACACCAAAAAATATTGCGAACAATTGCTTGCAAAGTTGTTATACGTACCGCCACCGTAAAATTAAATTCTTCGGATTGATGATGCACAATATGGGCTCCCCAAAAAATATTGACTTCATGTCCCAAACGATGATACCAATACCAAACAAAATCTGTCGCTAAAAGCATCACAACCCAAATCCACCAAGCATTTGAAATATCTAAAAGACGATAATTTTCGTAAATCCAAACATACAAATTGTAAAAACTTACCGTAATAAAAAGATTCAATAATCGTTCTGCAATTCCTATTGAAATATTAGAAACCGAACTTTCATACTTATAAATATTCTTTAATTTTTTCTTTTTAACAACTACATATTCAAGCCATAAAAAAGAAAAAAAGCTGGTAAAGCAAAAGCTAAATACTCGGGATGATTCATTTTTAAGCACTTAAAAATTGTTGATATGTTGATTAAAAAGTAATGGCTGTTCCATCATCGGCACATGACCACAATCATCGCTATAAGCTAATTTTGCATTAGGTAAATGTGCAAAAAACTCTTCAGCAACATTTGGCGGTGTCACAATATCTTGTTTTCCCCAAACCAATAAAACTGGCTGATCTATTTTATGTAAAAGATGTTTCAAATTTTGTCGCTTTGCATCTCGCGCAATTTAAATTATAGTCAAAGCTTGTGTAGGCGTATTAGCGGCCGAAAAAACATCATCAACCAACTCTTTTGTTACAACATTTTTTGTTTCAAAAACTTCTTCTACCTTATTTTTGATATACTCGTAATCTCGCACACGCACAAAAGAAGCCTGCAAATTGCTTTCATACAAACCTGAACTTCCAGCTAAAATCAATTTATCAACCAAATTTGGATGTGCCAACGCATACAGCAATACAACATGACCGCCCAAAGAATTTCCAATTAATATTGGATTTTCAATTTTATTAGATTGAATATAATTTTCTAGAAATTGAACTAAATTTTGAAGTGAATTTCTTTTGAAATGTGTAGAAAATAAAGGAAATGTTGGCGTATAAACATTATAATTTATTTCAATATTCTTGATAACATTTCCCCAATTACTAAGGCTTCCAAATAAGCCATGAAGTAAAATAACATCTTTATTTTTCGAATATTTCATATCGCATTTATTCTTGGTTATCGAACAAATGTAAATAAAATATTTTTTAAACTCTATTATTTAGATAGACTTTATAAGTGATATATAATTCCAGACGAATGGTCTTTGCTCGCTCCTGTTACAGATGCCAAACAATTTATTTCGTTATAAACACGACGATAACCAAGGAATGCAAATATTAAGGCTTCTTTAAAATCGATTAAATTATCAGTTGGAATAATGATTTCAACAGTTGATAATTCTCCTAAACGATTGATAAAAAATGTATTTCGAACTCCTC
The DNA here is from genome assembly GCF_002453775.1 of Empedobacter sp. UBA6745. Lineage (NCBI taxonomy): Bacteria > Pseudomonadati > Bacteroidota > Flavobacteriia > Flavobacteriales > Weeksellaceae > Empedobacter > Empedobacter sp. UBA6745. Next base: position 23,119 of record NZ_DKHL01000010.1, on the reverse strand, counting down.
CTCCAGTTATCAACACGTTGTTGATATCATATAAAGCAAAGGTATTTTTAATTTGAATTACGAAATGCTCCACACAACTTCTCAGCTTATCTTCGATAGAAATATCGTACTTATCAACAATTGTTAAAAACTCATTCATAACCCATTCAAAACCTAATGATTTTGGGAAAGGTTGATGATAAAAATTCAAAAGATTCAATTCTTCAACTAATGCGATATTAATATGTCCTTGTTCTGCTCGTTCTCCATTTTTATCAAAATCAAAACCGAGTTGTTTTGCATAATGATTCAAGACAATATTAATTGGGCAGATATCAAATGCAATTCGTTTTCCATTTCTATTCATCGAAATGTTAGAAAAACCTCCAAGGTTTAAACATGCATCATAGTTAGAAAATAATAATTCGTCCCCAATCGGAACCAAAGGCGCTCCTTGTCCTCCTAAAATAACGTCTTGTGTTCTGAAATCGCACACCACTTTTTGTTGACAACGCGACGCAATTGCTAAACCATTTCCTATTTGCAAAGTGAATGATTTCTGCGGTTGATGAAAAATAGTTTGCCCGTGAGATGCAACAAAATCTACTTTTCTAATCTTATTTTTATGAATAAATTCTTTTACTTGTTCTCCAAGAAAATAACCAAACTCTACATCCAATTGACATAAATCCATAGCCGAATATTGAAAAGCTTCTGTTAGTTTTGTTCGCCAATCGGATGAATAATCTATAGTTTCAGCATGTAAAATTTCGAAAAGTTGGTTATCATCAAATCGGACATAGCAAATATCCAAACCATCTAACGAAGTTCCAGACATCAAACCAATGCAAAAAGTAGGGTTTTTCATGCTGTAAATTTAATGAGAGAAATTGATAGTTTATTGGTTTAGAAATTAGAAATTTTAAAAAACTAAGAAACTATCTTTCATTTTTTCCTTGATGAAAATAGTAAATTTTCTATTCTTATTTGGATGCGATACTGAAACAAGTTCAGCAAGACAAGATGATTATGGTTAAAGAATACAGAAATTTAGAAAATTTAACCTATATCATAAACTCAAAACTTAGTACTTATTACTCATAACTCAAGATGCGTTAGGGATAGTAGTGGAAATCCTTTGCGTGGAACGAAGCGATAGCGGAGTTGCAAAGCAAAGATTGCAACGGATAGCCCGCCCGAAGGGAACGCCCAAATCAGAAAACAAATTGTTTTGCTAATTCTTAGGTTATTGCGAATATATCAGTTAGAAATTCTGATGATAAAAGCTTATATTTGAAACACAATTAATACAAACAAAACATGGCACAAGATGTAATCTTCGATTTAATTGAAGAAGAAAAAGAAAGACAACTGAATGGAATTGAATTAATCGCGTCAGAAAACTTTGTTTCGGACAACGTAATGCGCGCGATGGGTTCTGTTTTAACAAATAAATATGCAGAAGGTTATCCTGGAAAGCGCTACTACGGTGGTTGCGAAGTTGTAGACGAAGTAGAAACTATTGCAATTGATCGTTTGAAAGCGTTGTTTAATGCAGAATATGCAAACGTGCAACCTCACTCAGGTTCTCAGGCGAATGCGGCTGTTTACTTAGCGTGTTTGAAACCCGGAGACAAGATCTTAGGATTCGATTTATCGCACGGAGGTCACTTAACTCACGGTTCTCCTGTTAATTTTTCTGGGTTAACTTACCAAACTTCTTTCTATGGAGTAGATAAAGAGACAGGGAGAATTGACTACGAAGCTATGGCAGAAACTGCTCGTAAAGAGAAGCCTCAAATGATAATTTGTGGTGCTTCGGCTTACTCAAGAGATATAGATTATGCTAAATTTCGTGAGGTAGCTGATGAAGTTGGCGCTTTGTTATTGGCTGATATCTCACATCCTGCTGGGTTAATTGCCCGCGGAATCTTAAATGATCCTATGCCTCATTGTCATATCGTAACGACGACAACTCATAAGACTTTACGTGGTCCTCGTGGTGGAGTTATTATGATGGGGAAAGATTTTGAGAACCCTTGGGGAGCAAAAACTCCTAAAGGTGAAGTGAAAATGATGTCTCAAATCTTGAACGGAGCAGTGTTCCCTGGTACACAAGGTGGACCTTTGGAGCATGTAATTGCATCTAAAGCGGTTGCTTTTGAAGAGGCTTTATCTGACGGTTATATGGACTATATTGTACAAGTTGTGAAGAATGCAAAAGCATTGGCTGCGGCATTAGTTGCAAAAGGATACGACATTGTTTCTGGAGGTACAGATAATCACTGTATGTTAATCGATTTACGTAACAAAGGTATTTCTGGTAAACAAGCAGAAAACGCTTTAGTTTTAGCAGAAATCACTTGTAATAAAAACATGGTTCCTTTCGATGATAAATCTCCTTTCGTTACATCGGGGATTCGTTTGGGTACGGCAGCTGTAACAACTCGTGGGTTGGTTGAAGCAGATATGCAAACTGTTGCTGACTTGATTGACGAGGTATTAATGAACATTGATAACGAAGAAATCATTGATGGAGTTGCAGATCGTGTAAACGAGTTTATGTCTTCTCGCCCATTATTTCAAATGAAATAAATAGAAACATAGTTTCGATTATAACAATAGAAAAGTCCTGAGCATTGCTTAGGACTTTTTGTTTGATGTAAAACGTCGGGACGTTTTGATGAAAACCTCCTTAGCTTTTAGATAAAATCACTTGACGTTTTTATTGAAATGTCTTGAGGAAATAATTTATTCCTTTTTAATTTACAACAAGATTAAACTAATAGGAATTCTAATTAGATAAGTAATTATCTAAATTGTTATACTGAGTGAAGCGATAGAGAAGCTGAAATATCTGTAATCAATATTTATTGAATGACTATTAAACAATAATAGTTTTAATTATTTTATTTTGAATGATAAATATAATTGTTGGAATTTATTAAAAGTTTTATGACTTGTTTATAATCTAAAATAAACATCATAAAAAAAGCAACTTCGAGATGAAGTTGCTTTTCTATTTAAAATAAGATAAGTCTTTGTTTTTACGCATTCAATGCTTCTGCACCACCAACGATTTCTAAGATCTCGTTTGTAATAGCAGCTTGACGAGCTTTGTTGTATTGAATTTTCAATCCTTTTTGTAACTCGCTTGCGTTGTCTGTTGCTTTATGCATTGCAGTCATACGCGCACCGTGCTCAGAAGCGTTAGCATCTAATACGGCTTTGAATAATTGCGTTTTCAACGTTTGAGGGATTAAGTCTCTTAAAATTTCTTCTTTCGAAGGGTTGAAGATATAATCTAACTCTGCTGAATTGTTTGCTTCTTCTTCAGTTTTCTCTAAAACGACTGGTAAAAATTGTTCGTCTTGTACAATTTGAACAGCTGCATTTTGAAATTGATTGTAGATAATTCTGATTTGATCAAAGTCACCTGCAGTAAATTTCTCTACTAAATCGTCTGCAATTTCAGCTACATCTGCAAAATTTAAATTATCCCAAATGCTTGATGCATTTTTATAGATAGTTTGTGTTTTACTAAAAGTATCATTAGCTTTTTTACCAATTGCTAAAATTTCTACGTGCTTACCAACTAATTCGTTAGCTAATAACGCATTTACTTTTTTGATGATGCTTGAGTTGTATCCTCCACATAAACCTCTATTTGAGTTAATAACGACTAAAAGTACTTTATTAACTTCGCGCTCTTCTGTTAATGCACCTCCTACTTCAGCTTCTAAAGTAGAACTTACATTTTGTAAAAGTTCACGTAATTTATCTGCATAAGGACGTAACTGTACGATAGAATCTGTAGCACGTTTTAGTTTTGCAGCAGAAACTAATTTCATAGCACTTGTAATCTGCATTGTAGAACCTACAGAAGTAATACGGTTACGTATATCTTTTAAATTTGGCATAATTCTATTTGAGATGAAGGATTAAAAGGAACTTAGAGATTCGAAAACCTCTAAGTTTCATTTATATTTTATTAGTATTTAGAAGTAGTTTCTGTGATAACTTTCTTCAATACATCCATAATTTCATCAGTCCATTTACCTAAACGGATAGATGTTAAAGTGTCTGCATATTTGTTGCGCATTAACTCAACAAAATCAGCTTGCCACTCTTTCACTTGGTTAACTGGAACATTTTTCAACATACCGTTAGTACCCGCATAAATAACTGCTACTTGTTCTTCTACTGGAATTGGAGCGTTAACACCTTGTTTTAATAACTCAACGTTACGTTCACCTTTACCAATTACGTTCATTGTAGCTGCATCTAAATCAGAACCAAATTTCGCGAAAGCTTCTAACTCACGGTATTGTGCTTGGTCTAATTTTAATGTACCAGATACTTTTTTCATTGGTTTTGTTTGTGCAGAACCACCAACACGAGATACAGAGATACCTACGTTGATCGCTGGACGAACACCTGAGTTGAATAAATCAGACTCTAAGAAGATTTGTCCATCTGTAATCGAAATTACGTTTGTTGGGATATATGCAGAAACGTCACCAGCTTGAGTTTCGATAATTGGTAAAGCAGTTAAAGAACCTCCACCTTTTACGATACCTTTCATAGATTCTGGTAAATCATTCATTTGAGATGCAATTGCATCATCTTTGATTACTTTTGCAGCACGCTCTAATAAACGAGAGTGTAAGTAGAAAACGTCTCCAGGATATGCTTCACGTCCTGGTGGGCGACGTAATAATAAAGACACCTCACGGTATGCAACGGCTTGTTTAGATAAATCATCATAAACAATTAACGCTGGACGACCAGAGTCACGGAAATACTCTCCGATTGCAGCACCTGCCATTGGAGCATATACTTGCATTGGAGCTGGATCAGATGCATTAGCAGCAACTACTACTGTATATTTATCTGCACCGTGGTCTTGTAATGTTTTCATGATTCCTGCTACTGTAGAACCTTTTTGTCCTACTGCAACATAGATACAGAAAACTGTTTCACCTCTATCGTAAAATTCTTTTTGATTTAAGATTGCATCTAAAGCAACAGAAGTTTTACCTGTTTGACGGTCACCAATGATTAACTCACGTTGTCCACGTCCAATTGGAATCATCGAGTCAATAGAAACGATACCTGTTTGTAATGGTTCGTTTACTGGTTGACGATAGATAACCCCAGGAGCTTTACGCTCGATAGGCATTTCATATAATTGTCCTTCGATTGGTCCTTTACCATCGATAGGATTTCCTAACATATCTACAACACGTCCTAACATTCCTTCACCTACGTTAATAGATGCAATTTTGTTTGTACGTTTTACAGTGTCACCTTCTTTAATACCTTTTGAAGGTCCGAAAAGTACAATACCTACGTTGTCTTCTTCAAGGTTTTGTACCATTCCTTCTAACCCGTTTGAGAATTCTACTAATTCTCCGTATTGAGCATTGTCTAACCCGTAAACACGAGCAATACCATCCCCAACAGTTAGAACGGTTCCTACTTCTGCTAATTCAACTGATGAATCAAAGCTTGTAAGTTGTTGTTTTAATATAGCTGAAACTTCAGCTGGATTTATTTCTGGCATTTCTGAAATATTTAAAATTTAGGAATGTATTCGTTTTTTAAAAAATCTTTTTTTAATGTAGCTAACTTAGTTTTGATTGACGAATCAACTTGATTGTTTCCTATTTTTAAAACGAAACCTCCAATTAAAGATGCATCAATTTTGTTCTCTACTTTTACTAGACTATTTGCAGCTAAAGTTTGTTTCGCTTTTGCTACAATATTATCAATTGTATTTTGATCTAATTGCACTGCCGAAGTAATTTCTGCTGTTACAATATTATTTGCTAAATCGTATAATGAAATAAACTGATCTGCAATTTTAGACAAAATATTCTCTCTACCATGTCTTACGACTAACGAAATGAATGTTTGAGAAGTTTTTGATAAAGATTTGAAAATCTCACTCAAAACAGCTTCTTTTTTCTTTGCATCAATCACTGGAGAATTTAAGAAAACTCTTAAATCATCATTCTCTTTAATGACTTTGCGAACATCATTCATTTCAGCATACACTACGTCTGTTTGGTTTGCTTCATTCGCAAACTCCATCAAACCTTTAGCATATCTATGTGCTGCTCTGAATCCTGCCATGATTAATTGAATTTAACTTGATCAATAACATCATTCACTAAAGCTTCTTGTGCAGATTTGTCTGACAATTCTTTAGTTAAGATTTTTTCAGCAATTTCAATTGACAACTGTCCAACTTGATTTTTGATATCAGCCATAGCTGATGCCTTTTCATTTTGGATAGCTGACTTAGCGTTTTCAATTAATTTGTTTGCTTCTACAGTTGCAGAATTTTTCGCCTCGTTGATGATATTTTCTTTCATTTCACGCGCTTCTTTCAAGATAGCATCACGTTCAGCACGAGCTTCTTTCATGATTTTCTCGTTTTGAGCGTTTAATAAAGCCATCTCTTCTTTCGCTTTTTTAGCTGCGTTTAATGCATCCTCGATAGATTGTTCTCTTTCTTTAACTGCAGATAAAATTGGTTTCCAAGCTAATGATCTTAACAATACTAATAAGATGATAAATACGACCGCAGTCCAAAAAATAAGACCAACTGAAGGTGTAATTAAATCCATTGTGTGTATGTATTAAATTTTATTTTTTACTAATTAATTTTTTAATGAATTAGCTTCAACAACCAACCGTTATTGAAGCTAATTTTTAATTCAAATATTATCCGTTACCTAATAACGCAACTACGATACCGAATAAACCTGCACCCTCGATTAAGGCTGCTGCGATAATCATAGCTGTTTGAATTTTTGAAGCCGCTTCTGGTTGTCTAGCGATTCCTTCCATAGCTGATCCACCGATTTTACCGATACCTAAACCAACTCCTAAAACTGCTAAACCAGCTCCGATTGCTGCAATACTTCCTGTCATGATAATTGTATTTAATTATTAAAAAATTATTTTATTGTTTTTTATATTCTATTCTTAATGATGATCGTGTTCTGCTACTGCTGTTCCGATGAATAACGAAACTAACATTGTGAATACGAACGCTTGTAATGCCGCTACTAATAACTCTAAACAGTAGATAAATAACGCTAATGGAATAGATCCACCTGCCATAGCTTCTGTTTGGAAAATAAAGATTAACGAAATTAACGACATAATGATGATGTGACCTGCTGTAATGTTCGCAAATAAACGAATCATTAAGGCGAAAGGTTTTGTAATAATCCCGATTAACTCAATTGGAGCTAAGATTAATTTTACTGGAACTGGTACACCTGGCATCCATAACATATGTCCCCAGTAACCTTTGTTTCCAGAGAAATTAATTACGATTAATGCGATTAATGCTAATACAAATGTAACTGCGATATTACCTGTAACGTTTGCTGCACCTGGTAACAATCCTAATAAATTGTTGATCCAAATGAAGAAAAATAACGTTAATAAATAAGGCATAAATTTTGCATATTTTTTCTCACCAATATTTGGAATTGCTACTTCATCACGAACAAAAATAATAATTGGTTCGATAAATCCTGCAATACCTTTTGGTACCATATTTCCTTTTTTGTAGTTAGATGCAACTGCAGAGAAAACTAAGATTAAAATCACGAAAGAGATTAACATTGATGTTACGTTTTTCGTAATAGAAAAATCTAATGGTTTTTCATTTTCTAAATGAATAGCTCCTTTTTCGTCTACGTGAGGTTTGATTGTACCTTGCGCATCTGTTTTGTAGATTTTTTCGTGGAAGTTGATGTAGTAGTTTCCGTTACTCTCAACAATCGCTTCGTTGTGGTGAAATTTAGAAGACATAAAAACCTGTAAACCATTATCCCATAAAATAACAGGTAATGCAACTCCTACACTTTTTTCTCCTTCTCCCCATAAATGCCAATCGTGCGCATCTGCAATATGGTGCATGATACCTGGCACTGGGTTAAATGTAGATTCGCCAGATTTCACTTTAGCAGCTTCCTCTTGACTTTTTACTTGCTCACTTTTAATTAACTCCTCAAACGTTTTTGGAAGACTTTCGTGCGGAACCGCTGTAGAGGCGAATCCGAAATTGAAAAGTAATAAAAACGCTAATAACGCTGAAAATTTCATGTATAATTCCTTTGTTTCTAAATTGCGTGCAAAATTATAGTAAATTAACCACTTACCAAAGTCAAATGCTAAAAATCATTAAACTTTTTTTAACTTTAAATTAATTAAGCGAATAAACACTAAAACTTCGGCTAGCAAAATTACAAAATAACTTATAATTAATTGCACAACATTTGATTTAATTTGTTCATTCACAACAATCAATGCTAATACAATTGCCATCTTCGCAATCATCCCTCCCATAAAGGCAAAACCAACATATTCTGGAAATTTTATCTTCACAAAACATCCAACTTGCAAAATCATTAACGTAATTAAACCAATTATTAAATACATTTTTGGAACAATTAGCGGATTTTCGCTAAAATTATAATGCGCAACAATTGCGTAATGAATACCACAAAAAATTGCAACCATTGCAATAAAAGAAAGTGCTAAAAGAATAAATTTCTTAATCATTAAAATTATTTTTTTGGTAATTGCTTCAACATCAAATATAATCCTGCAAAAACTCCCAGCAAAGATAAGCCAGCCGTCCATAATGGCTTGTCTGTTTCCATTTTTTTATCCAAAAAAGTTCCTAACCAAGCAAATAACGCAATCGTTACCGCCATCTGTATTCCCATCGCAGAAAACTTTAAATATTGATTTACACCTTCGGACTTTCGTTCTTCTTTCATAAGTTTTATGTAATTTTGCAAAAAATTATTTCGTGGTAAAGATAGGAAACATAGAATTACCAGACTTCCCTTTATTGCTTGCACCAATGGAAGATGTGAGTGATCCGCCATTTCGTCGCCTATGCAAAATGCATGGTGCAGACTTGATGTATACAGAGTTTATTTCTTCTGAAGGATTGATTCGTGATGCAATAAAAAGTCGTCAAAAATTAGATATTTTTGATTACGAACGTCCAATTGGTATTCAGATTTTTGGTGGAGATGAAGAGGCAATGGCGATGTCAGCTAAAATTGTTGAAACTGTTCAACCAGATATTGTTGATATTAACTTTGGATGTCCCGTAAAAAAAGTGGTTTGTAAAGGTGCAGGAGCTGGTGTTTTAAAAGATATAGATTTGATGGTACGTTTAACAAAGTCTGTTGTTGAAAGTACGCATTTACCAGTTACTGTAAAAACGCGTTTGGGTTGGGATTCTGACTCGATTAACATTTATGAAGTTGCCGAACGTTTGCAAGAAACAGGTATCAAAGCATTGTCAATTCATGGACGTACGCGTACGCAGATGTATAAAGGACAAGCAAATTGGGAACCGATTGCAAAAGTAAAAGCGAACCCAAATATTGAGATTCCAATTTTTGGAAATGGAGATATTGATTNNTTGATTCTCCACAAAAAGCGATCGAATACAAAGAAAAATACGGTGTAGATGGTGTAATGATTGGTCGTGCGGCGATTGGTTATCCTTGGATTTTCGAGCAAATTAAACATTATCGAGAAACAGGTGAATTGTTACCAGAACCAACAATTGTAGAACGAATGGAAGCGGCTAAAAATCACTTAAATTGGGCGATTGATTGGAAAGGAGAACGAACTGGAATTTTGGAAACGCGTATGCATTATACCAATTATTTCAAAGGAATTCCGAATTTCAAACCTTATCGTACAAAATTAGTCATACAAGATAATCTTGTTGATTTGATGCAAACTTTCGAAGAAATCGAAAAAGAATTTATTCCAACATTAGAAGAAATTTAATCGTTAGAAATAATTCATTAATATAAAAAAATCCACCAAAAAAACTTGGTGGATTTTTCATTTAAACTTGAGACTATAATTAATTACAATTATCTACAAGCAACACTTCTTCTGGATTCAGCGTATCATATTTCATCAATACAACTTCGTCCACATCTGCTCTAGATCGTAAAGTAACTTCATAAACTTCATCATTTACAGGATATTGTATCGTTGCTTTCGGGCGTTTAAATGTTCCGCTAGTTTCCACAACAACACCTTCTACGCATTTCCCTGTTTTAGCCAATTGATCTTCTAATTGACTTTTCGAATATTGACTAAATCCGAATGCTGCAAGACCTAAAATTGCGATGACGATATAAAAATATTTTTTCATAGAATTAAAATTTAATGTTTCGTATTAGTTTTGTTTGAAACAAATTTAGATTCAATTCTATCGTTATAAAATCCCTATTATTAGCTAATTTTTAGTTTCGTGTTTGGTTTTCAGTGCATAAAGTGCAAAAGTTCCCAACCAATGACTTCCCATATAATCATCGTTCGAAATATTATTGAACGAGTAATTGAAATGATGATTTGCCCAATCATTCAAATAATTTAACTCTGGTAATTTTGCAGAAATTTGATACAAAGCCGTTGCACGACTAAAATTTAAACCATCCAAATGTACCAATTGCCCATCCGTACGATCTGAAACAATTCCAGGTTTTAGCTCATGTTTTTTGTCAAACAATTGTGGTAAAAATGATTTCAACCATTTTTTATATTCATCATGCGGATGAATTTTAGACATCAACAAAGCTTCTTCCAAACAAGCCGAAAGAAAATCTGATCCACTTGGTTCGAAAGCAATATTGCAACTTTTATCTTTTAAATAAAGACGATTTGCATTATCAGTAATCACTTTTTCGAATGTTTTATCATTCACAGAACGTGCATAATCTATCGCTAAACTCAAACCAAAAGCCGTATTATCATGCGTTCCTGTACGAATTGGATAAACTAATTTCGGCAGATATTCTTTGTATCTAACAATAATCAAATCACTCAAAGGTTTCAGATTTTTTGCCCAAATTTGCGCATCTTTATCTTGCCAATTATTCAATTCCATTTGCAATTGTAACAACCAAGCCCAACCATAAGTACGCTCGAAACTCTTGTTGTTTTTATCATTGAAAAAAGCCATTTCGACCGCAACATTTTCTGCTGTAATCAATTGATTTAACTCATTTCTAACCTGATTATTTTGATCCAATTCAGGAAAATCTTTCATCAATTTCACAATCGACCAAAATCCATGAACAGACGAATGCCAATCAAAACAACCATAAAAAATTGGACGCAATTGCTTTGGCGTTTTCAAATCCTGATCACTTCCCAAAACATTTCCTAGTTTATTCGGATACTCAACTTTGATACAATGTGTTGGTAATTCAAATATTTTTTTGGCTTGATCTAATTGTAATTCTTGCGCAAATGCAGTTGTCGTCAATAAAGTTGTTAAATAGAGTAATTTTTTCATCAAAATGTTTTTACCAAATTACTAATTTTTATTCGAGTCCAAGAATTTTTTCAATTCTTCTTTTGCTTGTAAACTTTCAGGAAAATTTTTCACATTTTGCTCAAAAAACTGTTTTGCTAAATCATTTTTCTTTTGTTTTACCAGATAATTTGCAACATTGTTGATATACGTTTCTGTTGGTTGAAAAGAATAATTCAACTTTCTAGAAATCGATTCAAACGAATCTTTTACCAAATTTGGTTGATTCGGAATCTCTTTAATATTCACACGATAACCATCAAACTGCCAACGTAAATAATCAATCGAGCCAATCATCGGAACCGAACCATGTTCTTCGTCAACATATTGTTTGTAATGATAATTCAACGATTTATTCTTCGAAAATTTCAAACGTTCGTCCACCTTTTTTATGCTTTGATAATGATCGCGTAAATGATTTGTATTTTGACCTTCTCCGACTTGCGTAATCATCAAAAATCGATTCTCGAAAGAATGATTTTCTAAGTTTTGATAAAGATTCAATAATTCTTTGTCATTAAACCAAATACTTGGATCGTGCGCAACATATCCATTGAAAGTTTTGGGGTGATTGTACAAGGTTTTCAACGCAAAATAGCCACCCAAAGAATGTCCAATTAACAAACGAAAATCATTCACACGATAATTTTTCTGCATAAAAGGAAACAATTCAGTTTGAATAAAATTGAGGAAATTAACATCATTCACATGTGTAAAATCTTTTGTTCGATCACCATTTTTATTTGTAATTCCAACAATAATCGATTCGGGCATTTCCGGATAAAAACCAGATTGAAATTTAGAAACTACGCCTGTTAAAAATGTAAAATTAGATTCGGCATCTAACACATAAATCACTGGATAATTTACTTTTTGAAGTTTATTATTGGTATACGACTCGGGAAGATTCACCCAAATTTCTCGTTCAGTATTTAAGATTTTAGAATTTATTTTTTGGATTTCACCAATTGTTAATTTCTCTTGCGAAAAACCGATTTGCGAGAAAATCAAACAAAATAAAAGTAGGATTTTTTTCATGTATAAAATTTTTCTAAAAATAGTTATTTAGAATTATTCTACACAAATGATTTTGGACAGAAAAAACGACCTCATCATGAAGTCGTTTTTCTGTATAATTTGTATTTTTTTAACTAAAAATATTCCATTTCAAGCCAAGTTGAAATTTGAAATCTCGGTACGGAACATTTGGTGCTGCAAAATAATCAGGTTGTTTTGTAAACGACGCATTGATATGCTCACCACGAATGTAAAAACGCATATTACGAACCTTGAAATTGATAAAAACATCCAAAATAGGATAACCACCAATCTCTTGTATACTTGCTGGATCTTGCAATGCAAATTCGTTCAGAATTGGGATGTAACGCAAACCATTGTATTTCGTAAAATATGTTGCATTAATACCAGCTTGTAATTGAGCATTCTTATTGAATAATTCTCCTTGCCAATACAATGTTTCACGAATCAAGAAATCTGGTAAAGGCATATATTCTTCGTTTTTCGTTACTTTTTGATATTGTGCTGTCGAAACTAAATTAATCTTTCCGAAACGTAAATGATTTTCACCTTTTATCTTGAAATAATTAATATTATCTGTCAATTGTTTATAAACCAACAATTCGTTTAAATATACTTTATTGTCAATATTATAAATTGAGGCTTCTAAGGTTGTGTTAACTTTATCTAACTTTAACTTTGCAAAAAGATTTTGAATATTTTCGGTTTCAAATTTATTAACGTAGTTAAAATTATTAAAGAAACTTTGATTGTAAACTGCATTCAACGAAGGAAGTTTTGACTGAATAACCGCTCCAGCACTCAATGTATAACCTTCTATCGGCGTCACATCTAAAACCGCATCTACATTGTAAACACTTTTGTAATTATCAGATTGCAGATATTCAACATTTCCGTAAAGTTTTAATTTTTCATTCCAATCAAAATCCACTTTTCCAACAACTCCAAAAAGATTTTCCTCTATTTGCTTTGGAACTGCAACAATCGTCATGGCTTGATCAGCAAAAACGCGCAAATTCTGGAATTTAACACCAGCCTCTATTTTCACACGATCTGTCCACTGAAAACCAGCAGTTGTCGTATTGGATAAATCTGTAAAACTCTTTTTACTTCTATAATCCATTCCTGTAATAATCGGTGTAGAATATAAAGTTCCGTTTGGTGACGTATCCTCGTAGCGATATTTTTGTTTTTCATACGAAAATTTATTCTTCAATTCAATTGGATTATAAAAAGTCGAATCTTTTTCATTCATTTTTTTTAAGATTCCGTACGAAGCATTCAATTCAATTCGACGTGCATCAAATTCAGATTTTGCTGTCTGCGAATTCACGGGAATATTACGAACATTTGTCATTCTGCGATCATCTTGCAAAATAAAATCGTTGATATCTTCTATTCCACCGTTCTCATTATTTTTCAGATTTTGTGCTGCATAGTTCCACCACAATTTGAAACGTTCCGATTTTGTTTTATAATTTGATGAAAAAACAAAGGTATTATTCTGCGCTTTTTCATGACGATAACGACCTTCAGAAATTAATCCACGATAATGAAACGTATAATTGAATTGCTTGTTGAAATTATGCGAAAATGTTGAAGACAAAAAGTTACCTTCTTTAACACCATTCTCGTAAATAAACTCGGTATATGGCGTTTTGACATCATAATATTTGATATCATTTGCATAATAATAATTGTATTTTTTACCAGTTGGTAACATCGACGGATTGAATGGCGTATTTTGATACTCCAAATCCACCACTACACCACCAACATTCGGAAAAAATAATTTTCCGAACGCATCATTGCGAATAAAATTTTGATTATAATAGTTTTTGATACTTAATGTCGTATCTAATACTTCTGGTTTTCTACCATTTGTCCAAAACTTATAATCGTCGATTTTGGTTTTATAATATGTAACCGAATCATTTGTTGATGATCCTTTTAATGGTTTTAAAACTTTTATCGAATCCTCTTGAGCCTGCGCTACAATAGCTCCTAATAAAAATAAACCAATGATTGTTTTTTTCATCCTGTTGAATAAATCCTTACAAAAGTAATCTAAAATTGAGAGATACAAAAAAACCCACTTATTTCTAAGTGGGCAAATGTTATAAAAATGTTTAATTCGTTAGTTTATTTCCATAAAGGATGTTGAGACATATTTGGATTTCTTGTTCTCTCATCCAATGCTACAGGTAATACCCATAACTTGTTAGACGGTTCTAAAGTACAATTTAAACAATTTGTTTTACGATTAAATCCTAATTTATTTCTTTTTAGATCAAAGAAACGATGACCTTCACCAATAAATTCTTTTTGTTTATCCAATAAAATAGCTGTTAAGGCATCTCCTGAATATGCTGAAGCACCACGTTCTGCAGCATGTTCATTTAATAAAGTTAAAGCAGCTATTGACTCCCCTTTCTTAGCTAAAGCTTCCATAACTATATATTTTGCTTCTGTATATCTGAATACTTTTACATTCATCATATAGTTTCCTTCAGATGAGTTTCTTGGCCATTTTCTTAGCCAAACTCCTTTGTTAGGTTCGTCCGACGCAGGAGTTCCAGCTGTATTAAACAACGTCTTTCTTACATCTCCATCATCATATAAATCAAAAACCCATTTCCTCGCAAGTAAACTTCTCTGATTCCCTGAATTTGAATAAAAAGAACCTAAATGAGTATTAACACCTAAATTATATTGATTTGTTTGCTCTACCTCAAATATTGTTTCTGGTTGTTGTTCAGATACTGCGATATCAGGTGTAGAAAAATATGCTAATAGCTTATTTCCAGCAATAGGAGCTTGAACAGCTAATACTTCATTTGCTAAAGCTATAGCTTTGTCATAATCTCCCGAAGCTCCTCTTGTTAAATAAACCTTAGATAAAAGAAACTTTCCAACTATAGGAGAAAAGAATGTCTTTTTACCTTGTCTATAATTAGGATCCATTTCATTGATTCCTTCTGTAAAATCTTTAATAATTTGATCATACACCTGACCAACTGATGATCTTGGAGAAGCCAAATTTGGATCAAAAGGGCCTATATTTAATGGAACTCCATAGGCTTCATATTGTGTATCAGAAGAAGAATAATATTGTAAAAGTGTAAAATATGATGCTGCTCTTAATAATTTAGCCTCTCCTTTTAAACTTTTTACTCTATCCGTTTTTGGTAAATTTTCTTCATTTATAACAATATTTGCCATAATGATTGCATCATAAGCTTCATTCCAAATACCAAAACCTGTGTCAGGAAACCAATTTAATCCTTGTTGAGTTAAAAAATATCCATTATTGGTATTACTTACAAAAACATTATCAGATACAATATCGTTAAAGACTAATACACCACTACCATACATACTACCTCCTCCATAATATTTATATATAGAATTAGTTGTATATTCTAGTTTATTCTCACTTTCTATATTACCATTAAAAACATCCCCTATAACAGGTTCTAATTCTAAATCATCTTTATCACAACTTTGTAGAAAAAGAAAACCGAAAGAAAGCATTGCTATTTTTAATATATTTTTATTTTTCATTTTTTTTCATTTAAATGATTAGAAATCTAATACTATACCTAAAGAAATACTTTTAAATATAGGTGCTGTATTATCATACAATCCTTTACCTCTCCAACCGGCAGCAGCATTTGAGTTTGATTCTGGATCAAATGTCAAATCTTTATCAAATACATAAGTCCATAGGTTAACACCTTTCACATAAACTGTTAAGTTATCTAATCCTGTCTGTTGTTTAAATTTATCACCAAAAGAATAAGCTAACTTAGCTTCTTTAAGTCTTATGTGATCACCATCAAACATCCATCGAGAAGAAGGAGCTTCCGTTCCGTTTGCTTGATTTGCGACCTGTTTAGGATTAGATGCATTTCTATTGTCTTCTGTCCAGCTATTATATAATGCGTCTGATATTTGAGTTGTACTCATACTAGAACCATCTGATAATGTATAGTTTTGCCAACGATTGTGTACTGCGTACTCAAATTGTCCTGTAAAGAATAAAGAAAGTGAAAGTCCTTTAAAAGAAAACTCATTTTTCAAACCTGCTAAATATTTAGGGAATGCTGATTTTCCCATAAATACCCTTTCTGCCTCTGTTCTTTTATATACAATTTCAGATTTTGTTCCGTCTTTCCACCATCCACCTCTACCAGTTTCAGGATCAACTCCAGCCCATAAAAATGTATAATACTCACCTACTTCATGTCCTTCTTTTAGTACACGCATACTGTTAGAAGTTCCATCTAACTCGTAGTAATCTGAGTCTTCAAATAACTTTTCTAATCTATTCTTATTATAAGAGAAGTTTCCATAAATATTCCATTTAAAATCTTTATTTATTGGATTTGCGTTAACCGTAAGTTCAACTCCTTTATTAGATATTTTACCAACATTTGTGAATCTTCCTGATGGCTCTGGATTAGAAGAAGGAATCAATCCAGCAGAATATATTGCTTCTACGGAATTTCTCTGATAAACATCAACTGTAAAGTTTAAAGCATTTTTCAAAATACCGAAATCTAGCCCAACATTCCATTGTTTTGATATTTCCCACTGTAAATCAGGATCTCCAACTGTTCCTATCTGGTTAGTTGGATCTGCTCCATATTGACCTACTGACATCACAGAATATGCATTATATTGAGGACCCCATGAATCTGCATACGGAATATTACCAATTTCACCATAATTAGCTCTTAAAGTAAAATTTGATAAAAAGCTATCTCTTAAAAAGCTTTCTTTTGTTGCATTCCAAGATCCTCCAACAGACCAAAATGTTCCAGATTTATCATTCAATCCCAAAGTAGAATTAGAATCTCTACGTAGTTGTCCTGACAATGTATATTTACCATCAAAAATATAATTTACCCTAGAAAAGTATGAAATCTGTTTCCACTGATAAACAAACTCCTCTGTTCCAACCGTTTCCTGATTTGCATAATTAAAATATGGGCGAGGCTCTGAGAATTGAGTTCCAGATGTATATAATTGATCATATTTATGCTCTTGATATTCCATCCCAACATAAACTTGCAAATCATGTTTGTCTGCAAATTTATTTCGATAAGACACAGAGTTTTGCCAGTTCCAGTCCCATGCAAAAGTTTTTGTTGCTTGCAATGCACCTTCATTTGCAAGACCATCACCTACAGAAGGATCCCACCACGCTCTCTCATTCAAAGTTTGATACTGAGTTCCAAACAATGAAAAGAAATAGAAATTTTTTGCAAATTGATATTCAGCATTTAAAGAAGCTAAATAAGTGGAGATATCTCCTGTTGTAAAATCTTTTTCTAAAATCCCCAACGGATTAAAATTTTCATTTCCAGGAATTGATTGATTTAAAGAACCGTCTGAGTTATATACAGGAGCTGTAGGAACAAGATTCCAACGTGCATTCCATGGATTTCTAAAAGATCCACCATCATAATATGTTACTCTATCAACATGTGTATAATTAACATTAAGTCCTAATGTTAATTTATCTTCTATCTTATGATCAATAGCAGCATTAATAGATATTCTATCAAAATTTGTATTTAAAATTAGCGGTTTATTATTGTAATAAGATCCACCTATTCTAAATGAAGTATTTTCACCTCCTCCTGCTGCTGCGAAATTATAAGTTCTGACAGTAGATTGACTTCTTGTTATAACATCTGTCCAGTCAGTATCTGTTACTCCGTCATAATTTAAAAAATTATTAGTAAAATAATTTTTGGCTTCAGCTAATGAAGAATAGTTACCTGTGTTAAAATTGGCAAGAGCTCCCCATTCTATATATTCACTAGCATTCATCCAACGTTGCTTATCGTAAGCAATATTCTGGATTGCCATATCAGTTGCAAAATTAAATCTAGTTTTCTGATTATAGCGACCTTTCTTTGTTGTAATTACAATTACTCCATTTGCTCCTCGAGCCCCATACAAAGCTGTAGCAGAAGCGTCTTTCAAAACAGATACCGATTCAATAGAATTTGGATCGATAGAAGCTAAAGGATTCCACGACTCCATTAAACCTGCATTATCTGATCCTTTACCTACAACAACTCCATCAATTACATACAATGGGTTTGGAGTCCCTACCAAGGAACCTACACCACGAATCGTAATAAGATTGGCAGACCCTGGATCTCCTGAATTTGTAGAAAACACTAATCCAGCTACACGGCCATTTAATACCTCATCAATAGAAGAAGTAGGAGCTAATTCAAAATCTTCTTTTTTAACAATATCATAGGCTCCAATCTTTTGAGCAGCATCCATTTTAATACCCCCTACTAGAGTTACCGTACCTAACTCAATATTCTCTGATGCTTTGGAAATAAATTTAATATCACCTAGGGTTGTAGAAGTAACTTTAACAATTTTTTCTTCTCCACTAGAATCAATAATTTTTAATGTATCACCAACTTTTGCATCTACATTGAAGTTTCCGTTTCCATCAGTAAAAACCGAAGTTCCTGTTCTTGTAACAATAACCTCAGCTTCTTCCATTGGAAAACCATTTGAGTCTTTTAAAACTCCTTTTACTTGGGCATAAGCTAAACCTCCCATCAAAAACATTGATAGAATACCCAAAGAAGTAAACCTTCTCCTCATATTATGTTAATTTTTAGTGCTAATTATAACAAATATGATAAATAAATACTTATAATGCAAATATTTTGTTAAATTTTATTTAAACAAAACAAAAAAACCACTTATTTCTAAGTGGCTTAATTATAATACTATATTAATTTTAACTTATTTTAAAAACTAAAAGTAGTACCATCAGCGCCGTCTTTTAGTTGGATACCTAATGCACTTAATTGATCACGAATCTGATCTGATAAAGCCCAATTTTTATCCACACGTGCTTGATTACGCATTTCGATTAGCATTTTTACAACACCATCTAATTTATCAGAACTTTCGTTTGCAGCCTCTGTATCTAAACCTAAAACATCATGAACAAAACCATTCATAATCGCCTTTAAGCGCTCTAAATCTTCTGCTGTAATATTCTCGAAACTATCTTTGATTGAATTAATCATTTTCACTGCATCAAACAAATGTGCAATCAATATTGGCGTATTGAAATCATCATCCATTGCTGTGTATAATTTCGTTTCTAACTCATCAATATTAACGGTAGAAATTTTCTTTGGTGTAATTGTTTCTAATGTTTTTAATGCTTCAACCAAACGATTATATCCTTTTTCTGAAGCTAACATTGCATCATTCGAAATATCTAAAACACTGCGATAATGCGCTTGTAAGAAACAAAAACGTACAACAGCAGGATGAAATGGTTTTTCGAAGAAATCATTTTCACCATTCACTAATTGCATTGGCAAAATGTAATTTCCTGTCGATTTACTCATACGCTGACCATTCATCGTCAACATATTGGCATGCATCCAATATTTTACTGGTTCGTGACCGTTAGAACCTTTTGCTTGGGCAATTTCACATTCGTGGTGAGGAAATTTAAGATCCATTCCACCCCCGTGAATATCGAAATAATCGCCAAGATATTTTGTGCTCATCACTGTACATTCTAAGTGCCAACCAGGGAAACCATCTCCCCAAGGTGAAGCCCAACGCATAATGTGAGCAGGCGAAGCATTTTTCCAAAGTGCAAAATCCACAGGATTTTTCTTCTCTCCTTGTCCGTCTAAATCTCTTGTATTATTGATTAATTCTTCGATGTTACGGTTACTCAATTCACCATAATCAAGTCCTTTTTTGTTGTATGCTTCGACATCAAAATAAACTGATCCATTTACTTCGTAAGCAAATCCTAAATCAATTAATTTCTCCGCTAAAGCAATTTGTTCTAAAATATGACCCGTTGCTGTAGGCTCGATTGTTGGAGGTAATAAATTAAATTTCTCTAAAACTTTATGAAAATCAACCGTATATTTCTGTACGATTTCCATTGGTTCTAATTTCTCTAATTTAGATTGTTTTACAAAACGATCATTTTCTACATTTCCGTCATCTGTTAAATGCCCTGCATCAGTAATATTACGAACATAACGAACTTTGTAACCCAAAAATTTTAGGTAACGATAAATCATATCAAATGACATAAACGTACGCACATTCCCAAGATGCACATTACTGTAAACGGTAGGTCCACAAACATACATTCCAACATTATCTTGATTAATTGGTTCGAACGTTTCTTTCTGTCCCGTTAAGGAATTATGTAATTTTAATTGATTTTCTTTTACCATTTTATAGGATTTATATTTTAAACATTAAAAGTAGTTTTCATTCCGATGTACGAAATAAACTCTTTTCTTAATTGCTCATTATCTTTAAATGCTCCACCATATTCGGCAGTTACTGTACTTGATTCGATATCTTTGATTCCGCGCGAATTTACACACAAATGTTTCGCATCGATAATACATGCTACATCGTCTGTACCTAACGCTTCTTGCATTGCTTTCACAATTTGCATTGTCAAACGCTCTTGTACTTGCGGACGTTTTGCATAATATTCTACAATACGATTCATTTTAGACAATCCGATTACTTTCCCTTTCGAGATGTAACCAACATGTGCACGTCCAACGATTGGTAAAAAGTGATGCTCGCAAGTTGAATAAACCACGATATCTTTTTCAACCAACATTTGATTGTAGTTATATTTATTTTCGAAAGTTGACATTCCAGGCTTACGCTCTGGCAATAAACCACCAAAAATCTCTTTTACGAACATTTTCGCAACACGTTTTGGCGTTCCTTTCAAACTATCATCTGTTAAATCTAAGCCTAAAGTTTCCATGATGTTACGGAAATCCGCTTCTATCTTTTCCACTTTTTCTTCAGCAGACAACTCAAAGGCATCAGCTCTCAAAGGCGTTTCTAAGTTTGCTGAAATATGGTCGTCCCCCATTTCGTCATGAAGATGTTTATCACACATTACATAAAAATTTTAGCAAATTTATAAAAGATAGTGTTATAAAACCTTATCAAATCTCAATTTATTACATCTGAAATGATTTCTATCTTTTATCAAATCAATGAAAAGATTATCTTTGAAGTATCACAAATTCGAAAAAATGATCAAGAAAACTTACGGTATCGATTTTCTTTCGTTCGAGGATTACAAAGGAATCAAAGAAGGAAACATCGAAATTGAACTTAATGAAGCGAGTAAACAACAAATCTTAAAATCGCAACAAAACGTTGCTAAAATAGTTGCTTCTGGTCAAACAGTTTATGGAATTAACACTGGTTTTGGACCACTTTGCGACACTAAAATTTCGGAAGAAGAAACGCGTCAACTTCAATATAATTTATTAATCAGTCATGCGGTTGGTGTTGGAAATCCAATCAAGAAAGAAATTTCTAAAACCATGTTAATTGCAAAAGCACATGCTTTATCAAAAGGATATTCTGGTGTGACTTTAGATGTTGTGGAACGAATTTTATTAATGGTCGAAAAAGATATTATTCCGGTCGTTCCTGAAAAAGGATCTGTTGGAGCATCTGGAGATTTAGCGCCATTATCACATTTATTTTTACCATTAATTGGTGAAGGAAAAGTTTGGGATGGCGATACAATTGTTTCNNACAAAAGAAGCTTTGACTAAACATAATTTACAACCTTTACATCTTTCTGCAAAAGAAGGTTTAGGATTAATCAACGGAACACAATTCATTTTATCTCATGCGTTAAATGGCTTAGAAAAATTCGAATATTTATTGAATTTAGCTGACGTTGCGGGTGCTTTATCATTAGAAGCTTACGAAGGTTCTCCCCGTCCATTCGAAGAAGAATTACATCAAGTTCGTCCATTCAAAGGAACTTTATTGGTTGCAGAACGTATGCGAAATTTATTGAAAGGTTCTGAAATTGCTTTCTCTCATGCAGAATGTGGTCGTGTACAAGATCCATATTCATTGCGTTGTATGCCTCAAGTTCATGGTGCATCACGAAATGCATTTTTTCATTTACAAGAATTAGCTGAAATCGAATTAAATTCTGTAACAGATAATCCAATTGTTGTTTCGGACGAAGAAGCCATTTCAGGTGGGAATTTCCACGGACAACCATTAGCAATGGTATTAGATTACGCTACAATTGCTGCTTCTGAATTAGGAAATATTTCGGATCGTCGTCAATATTTATTAATCGAAGGAAAATATGGTTTACCAAAATTATTAACAGAAAGCTCTGGTTTAAATTCTGGTTTCATGATTCCTCAATATACCTCAGCCGCACTTTGTACAGAAAACAAAACATTATGTTTTCCTGCATCGGCAGATAGTATTCCGACTTCTTTGGGACAAGAAGATCATGTTTCGATGGGAAGTATTTCTGGACGAAAATTCAACCAAGTTTTAGACAATGTAGAACGTGTTTTAGCAATCGAATTAATGTATGCTTGTCAAGGTTTAGAATTTAGAAGACCACGTAAAACAAGTGCATTCTTAGAAGAAGTTTTCGCAAAAGTTCGTTCAGTTTGTCCAAAATTAGAAGACGATCGTTTGATTGGAGATGATATCAACAATATTATTGATTTATTACAAACAGATGATTTCAAGAAATTAATTTTAAGTTTCTAAGTTATCCTTGTCATCCAGAGCCTGTCGAAGGATAAGCTATTATAATGTAGATAATTTACTATAATTAGAAAAACTCTTCGACAAGCTATTAGATTTGTATTTAGT
>NZ_DKHL01000041.1:7955-9089 GCF_002453775.1 Empedobacter sp. UBA6745 | reverse complement strand
CACACTTGATAGGATAGTGTCGATTAATCACAGTTTTAATCTAATCCTTTTGGATAGTACAATCTCCATTTTTCCGAATACCTCATTTGATCCTTTTTCATTTCATATGTGAGATAAAAATCATAATTCATTGGTTTACGTTTTAACAATTCTATCATCTTATCGGAATAGTTGCCTGCCCGTTCTAAATAAAATCCTATAGCTTGATGATAAGGATAAATAAAATCCATTTTATTCAAATATCCTGAAATTTTATTGATCGATACACTATGATTATCTTTAGCTAGACGATAGGCTTTTAAAACTTCATATATTCCTCCAGAATATTCAGGACGGACTGCAATATCTATAAGTGTTCTTTCTATATCTGTAACCTTTATCGATGAGCTCCCTTTATTATCAGACATATCGTCCACTCCTAATCTTCGTGTATGTTTTCCTTTTAGCAAGATCAATCTATGATTATTATATTCTGTGATTGTTTCAGAAAGACGCTGAGGTCTCTGAAAAGCACTATCTATAGATCCTTGTTCTAAAACACCTTTTATTGATTTTGCTGGACCAGTACTCTGCTCGAGAGTAAGGTAAATTGATTTTGGAATTTGCTCCGTTAGTCCCCATAAAGTAATAGCAGAATAATGCGATAAATATCCATCTGGAAATATACTTGACACGATATCATATATCGAGGCATCTTCAAAATGTGCGACGACCTGCTTCTTCATTCCAGGGAAAGCAAAACTATCTATAATTAATTCATCACTATACTTCTCCAAACTATTAATGAACCCACTTAAGTCCATAGATAAAGGAAGCCGCCATTTATCATTGTTATCCTCAAATATGTTTTGAAGGTAATTAACATCAAACACTCTTTTGCCAGTTGAATGCATTAATGCTTTAATTTTAGGGAGGATAGAAACAACACGAGGTTTATTTGCCATTTAAAACACATTTAATAGCTAATGTCTAAAGTATATATACTTTAGACAAAGTTAAAGTATTTATTTCATTAAATCAAGTCGTTACAGGAAAATAAAAATAATAATATTTTATTTTTAAAAAAAAGGTATAAAAAATAAATACACTTATTATGAGGAATTTATAAAATTATAAAACACATTTAATAGCTAA
>NZ_DKHL01000041.1:0-7914 GCF_002453775.1 Empedobacter sp. UBA6745 | reverse complement strand
TGAGATATTGAAATATTTTTTTCAATTACGGTTTTCCATAATGTGACATCGAGATAAAATTATAAATTGGAAGATCATAATCATATTTCATAAGATTAGATAAAGGCATTTTAATGTATTCTACAGGTTAGACATTTACAATTAGCAACATGACAGATATTCGAATTATATTTAACGATAATGAATCATTTATTGATGAATATAATTTAAAATTTGCATTTATTATACTAATTTAAGGCAAGTATTATTTAACCCATTTTACATTTTACTCCTAAATAGTTTTAATGTATTTTTTTTAAAGAATTGAATTATGGAAATAACAGTACTCCAAGCAAATAATGGAGATTCAATACATATTAGCTTCGAAGATGAGAAAGGTCAGGAAAGAAATATTTTGATTGATGGTGGTAAAAAGCAAACTTTTCAATACAACAATCAGCATAAAAAAAAGACTGATGGGCCTCTTAAAAATTTAATTGATAAACTTAAATCAGAGCAAAAAATCTTTGATCTCATTATATTAACACACATTGATGAGGATCACATTGGAGGGTTTATTTCATGGATTGAATTTGAACCTGATGAAGCGTGGAAGATGATTGGTGAAGTTTGGTTTAATTCTGGAGAGGTAATTAATACTTGGTTGAATTCAATCCAAGAGTCAATACTCCCGCCTATCATAATGAACATCAGCAATTCTCCTCAGACAAGTGTGCCACAAGGTATTCAATTTGAGGATTACCTTAACAAACATAAGTTATGGAATAAAGAACTATATATAGCCGGGAAAACAAAAGATTTTCACGGAATGACTTTTAAATTTCTATCACCGGATAAACAAAGACTTGAAGATCTTCTTTTAAAGTGGAAAGCTGATCAACCAAATATTCAAACAAGTGGTAAAGTCAATGATCATCAGATATCACTAAAAGAGCATCATGAGAATAATCAGAAAGTTACTGATGAAAATTTTAAAGAAGATGACGCAGTTCCAAATGGCAGTTCTCTTGCATTTATTTTGTCTTATATGGGCGATGATTTTCTCTTTCTTGGCGATTCTTTCCCTTCCGTAGTTAGTACATCGCTAAAAACATTTGGTTTTGATGTTGACAATCCTCTTCCGGCTAAATTAGTCAAAATTTCACATCATGGAGCTCAATCTAATACCAGCCCTGCAATTTTTAAATCAGTTAAATCAGATCAATTCGTGATCAGTACAAATAGTAAACAAGATAATCATCCTCACAAACAGCTTCTTGGGCGATTAATTGATTGTCATCCCGGGTGTACAATCTATTTTAATTATGGAGAGTTGATAGGCAGAATTTTCACCAAACAGGATTATTCTGATTTCCCAAAGTTCAAGGCAGTACCAATTGTTAGCCCATTTAAATATTAACGCATGACACTTGACGAAATAAGACCATATGTTGTTGTTTTGAATGAGGGATCCGGGATTTTATTTCAACCCTTTGATCCCAATGCAACATATATCCTTACTGCAAAACATGTCATTCAAAATGCCAAAAATACTATTCACATATTGAAGCGTTTTATTATTGAGGATGATTCTTTAGTGTCCGAAGATATACCTTATACCATGATATCTGGAGAAAACTATTTCGAACACCCCAAATTAGATGTTGCCATTTTAAAAATAAGCAGGTTAAAAGGCCTAAACCAAATTATTCGTACAGATGCTATTGCATCTGATCGAGAATCCTACATTTTGGCGGGTTACCCAAAAATGCGACGAAATCTGACGGAAGATCCTTACTATTATAATGCCTATAGAGCAGACGAGGGAATATCAATTCAAGGACCTAGAAAAAATTCATTGAGAGAAGCCAGAATACCTGACAGGCCAGGGCTTGAAGAAATACGAGGTCATTCAGGGGGTGGTGTAGGAAAACTTGATGATGGTTTTTTTCTTCTAGCTGGAATCCAAAGTCAGATGGTAGAGGCATTAGAAGAACAATTGGGAAAAATTGAGTTTTCACCGATGTCATCTTTTGACTCTCTTATTAAACTCCATCCCGGAAATCTTGTTAATCTTGATCCTGCACACATGGGTTGCTTTTCGTTTCTTCAGGATGCTACTTTCATTTTACGGGTAAACCGATTTAATGAAGATCATATTGCTTACACTCGTAATTTTTTGAAAACTGAAACAGAAAAAATTGTAAATAGTGGAATGGCTCCACATGAAATTCGTCGTCACTTCAGCAGGCGACTGCTGCTAGATCAAGCAAATCCAAATGTTCTTAATGGAAGGAACATCTGGATCGCATGGCTAGAATTTCTAACAATTTTAAACATTATGAATTATACGAACCTTGATGAGACAAATTTGAAAGAACTGTTTAATTCATTTAGATTGTTGTATTCCGATACTTCAAATGACTGGACTTTTGAATTACAAAACATGATCCAAGCGGATTATCGTGGACTGCCCTCCGGAAGTACAGTTGTAATTGGGACCAATAGTAGTCCTTTGAATGGGTTGTATGAAATCGAAGCAAACAAAATACCAAATATAAGTAGGGTAACCGAAAAAAAACTAATGCAAACAGATACTGGAATCAATTTTCCTTTTGATCATTACCGGTTCGTCCATCTAGATTCATTTAAGCAAAAATCTATTATTGATAAGATTACTGAATATAGCAATATATTTAATGAAGAGGAACTACTTACGAAACTACAAGAAGAATATGAGCAATACGTCACCAGAAAACAGAATTAGAAAAATTATCAGTGACCTTTATCCTGGTATAGAGGTAACACTACATATAGAGAAATATATATCAAAAATACATACCTTTTTCGTAAAATTTCCTTCAGAAGAATCTTTGAAAATGAATTGGGAAAATTTTTCTAACAGCATTGCAGTTTATTATCAAAGTCAGTTACCAGATGAATTTGAGATTTGGAATCTTTATCTATTTTACATTACAGAATCCATTCCGGATAAACACCTAAAATACAAAATTGAAAATGACACAGTATCCAGCCGGAAAATCCTGTTAAGTTATGAGGGTGCGATCGACAATCAATTTATTGTTTCGACTATTGAAGAACACATTACTAACAAAAATCTCAAATTACTACCATTAGATAAAAGACCTGATGCGCAAATGATTGACTTCGAAAGAAATCCCCTATTGTGGGATGTCATCAGCCAATCTGGAATTATTGATGATAAAAAAGGCTTAGTGAATCCTATTAAAGTATTAGAGTCATTAGAAAAAATAATTAAAGATGAAATTCAAAAAAATTGAGATTCAAGCTTTTCGTGCTTATAACTTAGCGAAAGAGGGAACATTTGATTTTACCAAAGGGAAAGAAATAGCAGATTTTGTATCTATTTATGCACCCAATGGATTTGGAAAAACGTCATTTTACGACGCTGTTGAATGGGGAATTACTCACAACATTCATCGCTTTCTAAAACGACCGAAAATAAATCAGCAGGTTGCCAAGACTGAAAAAAACATGAATACTGCTGAACATACTCATATATTGAGAAATAAGTTTTCAGAAGAGGACCTACCAGCATTTGTGAATCTCTATACTACTTCTTTTGATGAGCCAATTATAAAAGAACTGAAAAAACCTAGAAAGGGACAACCAGATTATAAATTTGACGAACGGGAAACTATAAGAGGATATTTTCAGGAAGTTATTCTTTCACAAGAATGGATAGACTCTTTTTTAAAAGAAGACGACGGTGCAGGTCGCTATAAAACATTCATCAAATATTTCGGAGATAAAGAACTTGACCAATATTACAAATGCCTTGTCAATTTATTGAAAACTAATGATGAAACCGTAAAAGCATTAAGAACTCAGCTTAAAGGCTTTCAATTGGATTTAGCTTTTGATGGCGATCAAAAAATAATGAATAATGTCAATCAGGTAATTAACGCGTTAAAGGAAAAAGGACAATCATTAAATTTTCTCGATACTACATTTGATGAAAGAGAATCCGCTGTTTTAAGTTCTACAATAACTTTATGTGTACACGAACTTAATCAAAAGATTATCGAATCTAGAAGGTTAACAGAACTGATTGATGCGGTCATCTCCGGTAATGAATATATTGATCCATTGGANNTTTCTTTGGATGATTTTAACGAACTCACAAGATCAGAAAACAGGCTTGATGCCATTACTAAAAGAAAAGGTGATCTACGGAGGTTGCAGGCATATTACGAAGGACTAATAGTTCATTTCCCACGCTACACAAATATTGTCTCTGAAATAAATATTAATGATGGCAAACAAATAAAAAAAAATGAGACAATTACAATTTTAAATGAGGCCAAAGCTAACGTTACAAATAGATTATCTAACCTGAACCAGGAAATTAAAAAAAATCTGCTGGATATTTCTAGTATCAATTCCAAAAGTGGAAAAGTTCCTTTAATTAGTGAAGAAATTAATAGGGGCACAATAAAACTCGATAGATTATATAAGTCACTTGCTAATGAAGAAACAAAACTTACTAATCAAGCTAAAGAATTAGTAAATTATCGCAGTATTTTGAGCTCAATTGATACAGTTATAGGACAGATTAAGCAAAATTCTAATGTTTTAGGATTAGCTGACTCCCTGGAAAAATTTGGTGCTGATATAAAAAAATTAAAGGATATCAGAAATAGAGGAATAAAACTTCAGCAAAATTTGCAGAAGCGCAATACAGAAGTTGAACAGCAAAAAGCATTTCAAAGTGATCTAGAAGAATTACTTCGAAAGGGTTTAACACTTATCACAGAATCTGAAACATCGACTTGTCCACTGTGCAACCAAAATTATGCTGACTATACCGAGCTTCTCAATCGGATATCTAACAACGATTCTCTAAATAAAAGTTTAAAAAAGGCCCTTACGGAACAGTCAAATATTGAGGTCGAAAAAAATCAAAATGATATAGAAGAAAAAATATTGAAAGACCATTTACTGGATTTACTCGAATTTGAAAGACAATCGGCATCTGAAAAATTATCAGATGCTATAATTGTTGAAACAGAAATAAAAAGGCAATTGGCATCAGGACGGGCTGAAGTGGATTTTTTGGTAAACAGAATTATTGAACTAAATTCTCAGCTTTCAAATTTGTCGGTAAAGGATTATAATGCTGATCTCGATACTCAGTTAAAGAATTTGCAACAACTACGGGATACATATTTATCGAATCTCTCCAACCTTCAAAAAGATTTTGACGCAATTGATAAAAAGCTAATTATTGCAAATAACCAATTAAAAAAAATACAGGATGAGCGTATTGAGTTGACTAAAGAAGCTCCTTATATTGCCATTTTAGATTATATCAATAGTCATTCAGATAAAATTGATAACACCATTACTCTAGCGGATATTCAAAAATTATTGAATCAGGTAAATGAAGATATTTCAATATCCATAGAAGATGAACAGTTCCAAAAAACAACTGTAGAAAATTTGGTGGTTCAAATGTCTTCCTTTTCAACGGAAACTCTAACTTCCAACATAGCTGAACATAAAGAAAAACTTTTACAATTGAGAAAACGCATCAGTATCTATCAAGAATATGTTAAAAACGAGTTTAATTTTATAGTAGAGGGTAAGACAACTGAAACAATCACCGAATTTGCTGCTAGTGTAAGAAATGATCAACAAAAATCAATAAAAGAATCCGAAGATGAAATTGCTCAATTTGAATTATTATCCAAACTTAAAGAGGAGGTTATTCCGTACCTGCGTCATCAAAAAGCAAAACACGATGAGAAGGAGATTAAGTCAAGAATAAAATTCCTAAATACCACGTTAAAATCCACTTTGGAAATAGAAAAAGACTTGGTTGAAGTACACATAGATAAGCAAATTAATTCCTTCTTTTATGAAGACATTATTAACGATCTGTATAGGAAGATTGATCCACACCCTGATTATAAAGAAATTAAATTCAAATGTGATTTTTCGGACAATACCCCACAACTTAATGTGTGTGTAATCGACGAAAAGAAAATCACCTTTCAGATACCAAATTTATATTTTAGTACTGCACAGCTCAACATTTTAAGCTTAAGTATTTTCTTGGCCAAAGCCCTCCACGCTAAGGATGAAGATAATAATCCTTTAGAATGCATATTTATAGATGATCCTATTCAGGCAATGGATAGTATCAATATTTTATCCACCATAGATTTGCTTCGAAGTATTACAATCAACCTAGGGCGTCAGATTATTTTGTCTACACATGATGCAAATTTTCACAACCTACTTATGAAAAAAATTCCTAATAGTCTTTTCAATTCAAAGTTTATGGAATTAGAAACTTTCGGAAAAGTCAAACAAATAGAGAAAATATAGAAATATTTTAAGATCAATATTAACTAAAATTATATAATATGAAAGGTAATTGCCGGTTATACGGAACAGAAGGTGAACTAAGATCTAGCCACATCATACCGAAATTCGTTATAGATTATCTTAAGCGGACAGGTTCGAAATATATAAGAAATTTTGGAAACCCAAATCAGCGTCTACAAGATGGTTTAAAGCGTAATTATCTTTCTCACGAAGCTGAGCAAGTATTTAGTATTAAGGAGAAATGGTTTGCAGAAAATTTTTTCAAACCTTTCATGGAAAATGGGAAACACAATTTTCAATACGATGAAAATCTATATTATTTTCTTATCTCTGTACTTTGGAGAGGATTATTACATCAAATGGAAAACTCTACGATTTCCAAGGATACTACTTTGAATATTCTCAAAGATGTAGAGTTGGATTGGAAGAATTATTTAGCGGGTGAAACAATAGCACCTCAGTTTTCAAATGTTAATCTATTTCTTACTGATAATATTAAGTCAAACACTACAGAAATAATAGGTTTAGATTATTATTTTACTAGAATTATAGACTTTACAATAATTTCCGATGATAAAGGAGATCATATTTATGTGTATGGTAAGTTTTTAAAATTTATATTTTGGAGTACAATAAAGGATCCTAGAAATATCAACTATTCAATAGTTCAAATCAAACAGTTTGGTGGAATCATAAACTTTCCCCAAAATTTTCAAGATGGCTTTTTTATGGAAGCCTTGCTATTACGTGCAAAACAAATTAGCGAATTGTCTCCACCAAACGACCAACAGCTTCAAAAAATAACTGATGAAGTATCAAAAAGCCCTAGGTCATTTATCAATTCTGAAGCAGGACGCTCAATAATGAATGATTGGGGATTAGACAATTTAACTAATTACAAAATATCTGGAAGAAATGAACCTTGTCCTTGTGGTAGTGGAATTAAATTTAAAAAATGTCACGGGTTCGGTTAATTGTTGATTTTGATAATATAATACCTAATCCCGAAATAAAATGATTATTCAGAAATTTTGGTGATGATTGATAAAATAATTAAAGATTTGTTCATTTGGTAACTTAATTAATACCAGCAAACTATCATTTGATTATCAAGATGATTTTAAAATAATCTCTGAAGACAGAGATTTCGGATATTGAGATAAAGCGATTCCGAGACGAATAAACCACTACGAACATAATCAAAAAAATCATTAAAAATGATTCTGCATCTTGTCAGATTAANNTATTTAATGATCAAAATTGTGCGTATTGAGTCACATTGGTTTTCCAATCAGGATGGTCGGAGGAATCAATATCTCCAATGCTAAGCCTATCTTACGCTCAAATATGTAAAATAGCTTAAATTAAAATTTGCCTTGTTTTAACAATATGCTAGTAAAGTAAATTTTAATTAACTTTAATAAAAACATAATAGCCCTAATATGACCGAGATTAATACAATATCAATTATAGATAAATTTAAAAACCTTGATCTAACGAAATATCCATATGATGACATCCAAAATTTAATTAGTCAACTTCACATCTGTCCTAAATAAA
>NZ_DKHL01000053.1:0-17445 GCF_002453775.1 Empedobacter sp. UBA6745 | reverse complement strand
TTAGTTGTGTGGTTTAAAAAAACACACACTAAAACCGAGCCAATAATGTTAGTTATCAATTGTTTATTCGAATAAATAATCATATAAAATCTTTAAAATTCTGATTAATGGCTTGATGCTTACAGTGAAATAATCAATACAATTACAAGAAATTAATTATTATGGCGAAAATTAAATAGAAAAGATTATACCATACATTATATAGATTAGGTAATAAAATGGATCAGTCAGTAATTTTTTTTACATGCTTTTAACTGAGCTAAGTTTTACGAAGTACGAGAACTCGAAGAACCAAAGTTCATGAATTTAGAAAGGAGCAAGGAACTTTTTTAGATTGTTAAATTAATTAAAAAACAAAAGCAAAAAGCTTTTGGTGAATTAAATAGAGTAGAAGTTCAATTCTCCCTTCAACCACCTTCAACTAAATCAGTTGTTGCACAGTTCAAAAAAAACCTCCTTAAAATCCTTTTTAAAGAGGTTACTATTTATATTATTTTTTGTGCCTAAAATCGAAGTTGTGCGCAGGTTACCAATGTTAGCTGAAGTTATATTTCAATAGTTTTAGGGATTATATCCGAATCGTGATTGGCTATCGCTTCAATACAATTGGGTTGCGCGGCAATTTCTTTTGTCCATTTCAAAGACTTAATAACCTCTTGTTTATCTACTTGTACACCGGGTAGAATCATTTGTTCCCAAGATTTTTTGGCGTAGCCTGTATCGCTTGTCAACAATAAAAAATGTCCGTTATTCTGGATGATGGTTGAAGCCAAACCGTGTGTGTGACCAGGTGTATTAACAAACACGACCGAATTATCTCCAAATAAATCATAGGAAATATTTTGTGGACCTATATTCGATTTTTCAAAACTAAAGGTTTCCAAATTTATTCCTTCCCACATATTGGGAACGTAACGATAGGGCATTTGTTCGGCATCTCGCATTTCGATGTCGCTCACCAATATTCGTTTGGCGTTTTTTACCAATTTCAATCCGCTGACGTGGTCAGAATGCAAATGACTCAACACGAGATAATCGATATCCGAATCTTTGTAACCCAATCTTGCCAATTGTTCGTTAATTGCTTGCCCTGCTGGCAAATCAGCTTTGTTAATCAACCAATGTGCAAATCCCATGTGTTTACGCCCTTGGTCGCCAATTCTTACATCGGTATGCCAACCTGTATCAATTAAAATCAAACCTTTTGGATGTTCAATTAAATAGGCAGAAACGGGCAGCCAAACTTGATGTTTTTTACTTCTGAAAACGCCTGTATAGGAAATCGGATTCCACGTTTTTTCGCTAAATGGTAAGGAAGAATCCACTTCAACGCTGCCACAATGTAAAATATGCACTTTTATTGTTTCCATTTCTTTTGTATTGATTACACAAAATTACGTGCGAAATTCTAGCAAAAAATTGATTGAAATCAAAAAAGCTATTTTCCGGCTCGTAATCGGCTCAAGGTTTCTTGCGTCATTCCCAAATAACTTGCAATGGTATTTAGCGGAACTTTATTAAAAATAGCGGGTTTGCTTTGCATTAAATCATCAAAACGTTCTTTGGGCGTTTTAAAATGAGTGGAATAAATATGCTCCGTAAATTTTCTGATATTCTCAATTAAAAACTTTTTGTCCAATTGTAAAAGACGGGGATTTTGTTCGCAAAGTTGCTCCCAGACAGCATAATTAAGCTTTATAATCTTGGTTTCGGTAACCGATTGAATTCCAAATTTGCATTCTTTGTCATAAAATACACTTTCCACAGGAAGGCTAATTTCATTTTTTTCACAAAAAGCCAAGGTAATATCCCTTGCATCGGTTTCATAAAAAACTCGGATAATCCCTTCTTCCACGAAATATATTTTTTTTGAAAGAGAAAAAGGCTCTAAAATGATTTCTTTTTTCTGAAAATTATGCGTGGAGCAATTATTCATCAACAATTCAATTTCAGATTGAGATAAATTGATTTTTTCTGATAAAAATTGAGCAAAATTCAAGGTAATTGTTATTTGTATTTGACTTTGAGTGGTTTTATATCATTGATTAAAAATAAATTCTCAACGCACTTTCTCTTCACTAAATTATGAAAAAAACATTTAATAAAGATGTAAATACGCTGTTTTCAAATATTTTAAATATTATATAAAAAGTTGTGACAGATAGATTTTTCTGTTTATCTATTATATTCAGCATTTGCTTTCGTTAAGTTTTGCCAATATGTTAGCTGTCGTTTTATTCTTTATTATAATGATGATATAGAAAAGGGACTATTTTTTCTGTTTGTCCTGTTTCTTCAATATTATGTTTTATCCAATGTTCGGCGGTTTTTTTTGAAAATACAAATGGTAAAAAACACCAATTTATAATCCAACCTAATACTGGAATATCAACTCCAATATAGGTTTCTGCATAAAATGTTGAGCCATTTTCAGAGGGTTCATAATAATGATTGATTCTTCCCACCGTCAAAAATCCAAATTTTATTAAAAAAGTAAATTCTGTTTCATCCAGTGTTATTGTTAGCATTTTATTATTAATAATTTCGTTAAAATCATTAAACTGCTCCTGAATTTTGCTATAAGCTCCAACTGCAAAACCATTATTTTTTCCTTCTTTTGGATTACTGAGTGGTTGAACTGCAATATGATCGCGATGATGCCATAAATGGTAAAAACTAACTTCTGGACCACTAAAATTTTTTCCATTCCATGTTGTTTTTTGTGCCAAATTTTCAAACCACCATTTTATCATTTTAGGTGTCACACCTTTTGAATCTTCATGTTGAATTTGAACACGTAACGCTCCATTAAGATGTTTGGTAATATCTGTCCATTTAGCCGAAGTTTGAGTTTTGAAAAGCGAATCTCCTAGGTTTTGATGCACTTTTCTTGCAATTAGTCTATTATCTCTTAGACCCATTTTTTTGGGTGAAGACCAAATATTTTTACTGATTTTTGATTGCATAATAGTATTTTTATTCAAAATTACATTACTAACAATCTTTTTTATTGACGCATATGTGTCATTTTCCTTCGTTAATATTTTTCCGAATTCGTGTTAGAGATTGTCGTGTTATTCCAAGATATGTACATAGATGGGAGATGGTTACTCTGTTGTACATTGTAGGAAATTCTTCAACAAAATTCAGGTATCTTTCTTCCGCATTTTCATCCAATAAGGCTTCAAGACGATTAAACATTCTGGAATAAATTTGTTCAAGCATTATTCTCAAATATTTTTCAAAAAGAGGATATTTTTCTGTACAATATTCAAGATGATCGATGGGAATATTTAAAATAATAGAAGGTTCTATAGCCTGAAAACTAAACTTGCTTGGTTTTTTTTTGTTCAGTGCATCAAGGTGAACCACAAGTTTTTTTTCATCAATGAAATTTACCGTAATATCTTCTCCCTTTTCGTTGATATAAAATGCACGAAGCAAGCCAGAATAAATATAACCAATAGATTTTTGTAACACATCTGCTTCAATAAAATTTTCTTTGGGATGAAGTTCTAAGATTTCAATTTTGCTTGATAATAAAATCAATGCTTCATCTGTCAGCTTTGGGCAGATTGCTTTTATATTCTCTAAATAATTTTGAATGATTAAATTCATTAGAGTCTGTGTTAAGTTTTCTTTTAACTATAGAATCTTTAAAATTATTAAATTTAATTTTTTTAATCAAAATAAACGAAGTTATTACAAATTATATGAGCTTATTTTCGCTTTTTCACAAAAGGATTATAAGAAATACCTAGATTAAAATAAAACGAAGGATCTTGTGTCGAAGAGAAAATCTTGTCATCAAATGTGTCTTTTTTATTAAATAAACCATTTGTAATTAGCGTTTTTACTCCTGTTTTAGCGGTGATAATAAAATTGTGTTTTAATA
Organism: Empedobacter sp. UBA6745; assembly: GCF_002453775.1. Classification (NCBI taxonomy): domain Bacteria; kingdom Pseudomonadati; phylum Bacteroidota; class Flavobacteriia; order Flavobacteriales; family Weeksellaceae; genus Empedobacter; species Empedobacter sp. UBA6745. Next base: position 13,550 of record NZ_DKHL01000053.1, on the reverse strand, counting down.
AATATTCGTACTTCAATCCATTATTTAAATCGACTTGTCTGTATTCGTATTTTTCAGATAAATTATTAGGATTCAAATGATATAAATAAAACGTGTTAGCTTCCAATTCAGTTCCTATTGATAATCGAGAATTTTTGAAAGGATGCATTCTGAAAAGAATTTGCTTTGGTAAAATAATATCTGCAAAAAAGTCATTATTAAATCTATGTTGTAAGGTAAACATTGGAATTACAGGTGTTTTAGTACTTTCATCAATGTTCAAGCCTAATCCTACTAATATTTTAGTTCGATCTGTAGATTTTAATAAAATATTTCCTGTTACAAGTCCTTTTACCCGACCAAAATATTTATCACTACCATCAAAAATAAGACTAGAACTTAGAAAAGTAGGCTTGTTAAAAAGTTTTGTACTATAAGCCAAATTCAGGGATTCGTAATGATAATGTGCATTAATATCTACATTTTTTGTTTCTTGAAACGTTGATTTATCAAATTCTATATCCATATTGGTATTCTTATAACCAAGAGTCGTACTAAGAATCCAATTCTTTTTTTTCAAAATATTGATATTTGTACTGATATTCAGTTGCGAATAATGATTAATTCGATTTCCATCATTTTTATTTCCATCAATTTTCGAAGTAAATTTAGTTGGCGTGGCGTAAGTGTATTCTATATTCAATGGTCTTGCAACAGAAAATTGTTGCGTCAAATACATATAGGCTTTTTTGGAAATACTATCTTGTTCTTTTATTTCCTTATTGTCTTGCGCATATACATTGGTAACATTTGTTAGAAGACAAAATAATATTGTTGACGTTTTAATTAATTTCATGGCTATTATCTGGCTTGAAAAATTGTTTGTTTATAAAAATTGAAATTAAAAATTTTGTCAAAAAGATTGAATTTATGATCATTGCTAATACTTTCAATATTAATTGGTTGTTGAGAATCTTTAACAAAAACAATCCATAATTCATTCAGAAATTCTTTTTCCTTTATCATCAAAAGTTTTTGTGTGGCGATAAGCGATTCAATTTCTTCGAGTTGCTCACAAAACACAATTCCGATTGATTTGTTTTCATGTGAAATAATGCTACAATTGTATTTCAAAAAATCTTTGATCAAAATTGAATCATTGTAGATTTCTATAAACCGAATAAGGTCAACTATTTGAATAATTTTACATTCAAGTTGTTCTNNGATAACGAAGTTTCGTCTATAAGATTATATAATTCTAATACTTTTGCTTGCGACATATTACTAATTTTTCGACGTAAATAAAAAGCAAAAAAATCAGTCCCAAATTCAATTTTATACGAACCAATGTATATTTTATACAAAACCTAAGGATTGCGGGTTTTTGTATAAAAACAGAATCATTTTGTATAAAAAAATATAATGTCTTTTATAAAGAAGTAATTTAGCAATCTAAATATTTTGAGTAATTATTATCTCTAAATAAATCAAAATGGAGGAGAAAATTATAGCTTTTTTATTGAACAAGAAATTGAAATTAGTTAGACAAATCATTTTTTTACTATTTTTCTTCATTTTCTTATATTGCTCTGGATTTTATTTAAGATTCCCCAAAGAAGACCGTATCTATTGGTTTGTTAGCGTGTACACTTTTTTTGTCATCATGTTTTACATCAACACCTATTATTTAGTTCCTAAATTTTTGGAGAGAAAATATTTGACCTATTTTTCGCTTTTAATCTGTCTAGTTATTGTAACCCTAAGTATTGTACTTTTAACGAATCGATATATCTTACATTTAAATACTCCAAAAGGTGAGTTTTTTATGTTACAGCCAATTTATGGAATTTTTACTTCGATTAGTTTTATCATGATTACAACAACAACAAGATTAGCGCAGAATTGGATTATTGACAAAGAAAAAATTATTGAATTAGAAAAACTAACGTATGAAATGGAATTATCTGAATTAAAAAATCAAATTAATCCCCATTTTTTATTTAATAATTTGAATAGCGTAAAAGCACTTATCAGAAAAAATCCCGAAGAAGCTGTGAATACAGTTGTGAAGTTGTCTGAATTTCTGCGTTTTCAGTTGTATGAAAATCGAAACAATAAAAACAATTTGTGTCAAGAGATTTTATTTCTTACCAATTATTTGGAATTAGAGCAAAAAAGACGGGACGATTTTACGATAAAAATCAACAATAACATTGATTATGAGTCACTTAATCAACGTTTAATACCATCAAATTTATTCACTGTTTTTATCGAAAATGCGGTTAAACATAGTGTCGATGTTAATGATAATGCGTCTTATATTAATATCAATTTTAGCATAATAAATCTTATGTTGCATTTTGAATGTAGCAATTCTATCTGTCCAGATTTTAAAATTTCTGGCACAAAAAATAAAGGAATTGGTCTTACGAATATCAAAAGAAGATTAGAACTTTTATATGGCAAGAGCTATGAGTTGAAGCTAAAAAAGAATGAAAAAGAATTTGTTGTTAACTTAAATCTACCTTTATGAAATGTATTATAATTGATGATGAACCTCTTGCACGTGAGGAATTATCGGAGGAACTTACTAGTTTTGAATCCGTTGAAATTATTGGAAGTTTTGGTAATACAATCAAAGCGCTTGATTTTACTAAGAACAATCACGTCGATTTAGTTTTTTTGGATATTGAAATGCCAACCATAAATGGTCTGGAACTCGCAAAACAATTGTCTACGAATACATTATTTATTTTTACGACGGCTTATCCACAGTTTGCGATTGATGGCTACGAGTTAGATGCGATAGATTATTTATTGAAACCTATTTCGCAAGAACGGCTAAAAAAAGCAATTAATAAAGCAGAATTATTGCATCAATTATTATCAGATAATACCATAAAATCAACAATTGAATCTAATTCAGCTCAATTTATGTTTATCAAAGCAGACCGAAGATTTCATAAACTAAACTTTGAGGATATTACACATATCGAAGCTTTGAAAGATTATGTCATCATTTATACGGACAAACAAAAGTTGATAACCGCTATGAATCTGAAAACGATGCATACAAAGCTTCCAAACACAAGCTTTTATAGAGTGAGCAAATCCTATATTGTGAATAAGAATCACATCACTTCTTTTGATTATAACACTTTGTACATCGATGATGTTGCGATTGCAATAGGTTCTACTTATCGTAAATTATTTTTTGATAATTATGGCGAAGGTTATATAAAAATGGAGGATTGAGGCAAAACAACTGACAATACGTTTAATGTTAGGGATTATTAGTCCATCTTATATCCTGGCTTTTTGTAGTTTTTTGGTTTTAATTAAATATTGCCAATTTCTATTTAACCATACATTTTACCATGCCAATGTTACCTGCAGGCGTTTTAGTTATTTTAGGTCATATGAATATCCTATTTCTTTCAGGTCCTTTTCAAGTTGTTTCCAATCTTCAAGTTCCTCTACGATTGTTAAAACCATTTCTTTTGTTAAGGTTTTCCCGTTATATATTTCTGTTACGGTTTTTAATGGGATTCCAGTTTCTATAAAACTTTCTTCAAAATATTCAGTAGCCCAATCAATGTAAGTTTGTGGATTACCATCAAAAATTTCTAAAAATTCATCAGATCCATCTTGAAAATGTTCAAGTTTTCCGATTTTCCATTTATTTTGTTTTGTAGTCCAAATGCAGAATGTTGATCCAATTGATTGTACAGGTTCTCCAAATATAAACTCATTAAATATTTCAGGCATTTCCTGAGTTAATTTTTCTTTTGCAGGAAGTTTTTCTTCGAAATCATAGAGCTCGTGAGCAAACCCATTTATTACACAACCTTCTTGCACAAATAAAATTAGCATTTGGTCTCCTTCACCATTTCTCATTTCGAAAAATTCTTCATTTTCTGACCACTTGTCATTATACGAATAGTAACGATATTCCCATTCTTGCGAAAGAATAGCATCTAAGACAGAGATTGCTTTGCAAATTGACTTTAGTTTTCTTGGATCAGGGAGTGAATTAATATTTTTAGTTGATATCATTTTGTCAAGTATGTTCGATTTACGCTTGCAGCTAACATTGCTTTTTTACGAAACTACTATAGTTTTAGTTTTGTAAAAAACACCTATATCTATCTTCCGTATTATTATTCCAAACATACAACAACTATTTTACAATAAATTACGATTTCTTGTAAAAACAAAAACCTAGCTTAAAAAAACTTAGCGAGGTTTTACAGTTTATTTTTTATCTGAAATGTCTATTTATGTAACAGTTAGCTATGTTTTCAGAAATGTTTTATTCTACTTCATTCAATTTATTTAAAAAAACAGTAAGCTTTTCCTCATCTATAGAAAAATCTTTTTTAATAACATTATTTTCAGTGAGGGCAAAGATTAATTGATTTCTCCCTACAATTTTACTACTTGTAAATTGTTTTTCTTGGAGTATAAAAGTAACTTTATTTGTAAACTTACCGTTTCCTAAAGGTTGGATTTCTCCTTTAATTATTTCAACATTTTTTAAGTTGTAGATGTAGAAATTATTTCCATTCTTTTGATAATTAAATGCTATTTGATTATTTAGGAAAATATTTTCTTTATCAAACTTAACGGCTGTAATGTTTTGTTTTTGAGCTAAAATAATTTGATATGGCAATAAGAATAGAATCAAAAAGATACTAAAGTGTTTCATTAATTTTATATTATTATAGTTAGTTTTTTATCAAGCATTTCTACTAAAAAAACTTTGCAAAGGCAGGAATTCGAAGAACTAAAGTTCATGAATTCAGAACCAAAGCAAAGAGCTTTTGGTGAATTAAATAGAGTAGAAGTTCAATTCTCCCTTCAACCGCCATTCAACTAAACCAGTTGTTGTACAGTTCAACAATAAATCTCCTTAAAATATTTCTATAGAGGTTATTATTTATATTATTTTGTGTTTTTGTATTTAAAATTGGAAATGTGAAATAGCTACCAATGTTGGCTGAGTTATATTATTATTTTTTTATAAAAGGTGAATTTTCAAGACATTCTTCAGTATTACATAATATAAATCTGTCATTTCCTTGAAATTTAATTATACCGTTTGTAACATTTCCAATCGGTATATCAACAATTTCTCCACTACAGTCAGGTTTAGAGTTTGTCCTAAGCCTTGTATCAGTCATTTTATAAATGTTCTCTTCTAATTTTTTAATAATAAATTTATTATTTGTTTCCTCTTCTCCAGATATTGATATTCTATTACCTTTATTATCAATAATCCAAGTTTCAATACAACCATCAAAATCAGCTTCCCAAGTTCCAATTATTGGAGATATACTATTATTCGTAGCACAAGAGTTTAATGATATTAAAGTTATAATTAAGGTGATTTTTTTTATCATAATTTTTTTATAAAGTCATGGAATAATTACAGCCAACACTATTTTCGTAAAATTAAACTCAAATATACAAACAAAATTAGATTGTATACCTTATTGTATAAAATTAACAACCTCCCTAAAATCGCTTTTAAAAAGGTTATTATTTATTCTATTTTGTGTTTTTGTACCTAAAATTGGAGTTGTGAAACAGTTACCGATGTTGTGCGATGGTTATTGATTGGGGTTTTCCTTAATTTCAAAAATATACTCTTTTTTCAATTTAGGTTTGATAGTTGCATTCTTATAAGTTCCTTTGATTTGCAATTCTGTATCCTAATTTCCTTTGGTAAGTTTAAATTGTACAGGACTTTTTGCTTTAATGATATTTTTCTCTCGAAATCTGATATTTTTTCATTTTTATTATACAAATCTATATTATGAAGCATAGTTGCTACAGGACCAGTCTGAACTACATTACCATTTTTTAATTTCACTTCAGGTAATATTTCATTTTCTTGAATTATTTTTTGATCATTTTAGCTAACGTATTTTTGATTTTAACATATTTTGAAGTTTTATTCATTAAAAATATTGTTTTACTAATTATGGGTTGGTATCAAAATATAATAAATAAAACTTAATTATTGGAGGATTTAAAATAAGAAAAAACTATAAAATTTATTTAGAATAAATAAGAATAATGAAATAGCTTTGTTAAAATTTTTTAAAATGAAAAAAGTAACAATAGTACTTTCATTATTATATGCATCTATTTCCTTTGCACAAGAAAAGGATTCAATACAGACCAATACTTTAGGCGAAGTAATTATCAATACATTTATTAAAAAGGATACCGATACTTCAAATAAAATGCCGTTGAAATTCATTGAAAATCCACAAGTTTTTTCGAGTATTGATAAATCAGTTTTAGAACATCAGGTCATTTTTACAGTTGACGATGCTTATCGTAATGTAACAGGTTTACAAAAAATGTGGAATTCTACTGGACGTTCTGGTGATGGAGGAGCTTATGTAACTTTAAGAGGTTTTGTTTCCAATAACTCTTTACGTAACGGTTTGGTAGCACCTGTTTCTACAACTATTGATGCTGTAAATTTGGAAAGATTGGAAGTTTTGAAAGGACCTTCCGCTACGATGTTTGGTAGTAATGTTACTNNGTTGTAAATAGAATTACAAAAAAACCGCATGAAAATTTTGATGGATCAGTAAGTATTGCAGGTGGAAGTTATAATTATTATCGAACTTCTGCAGATGTAAATGCTCCGATTACAAATGATAATAAATTATTATTCAGAATTAATACTGCTTATACAAATTCTGGTACTTTTCAGAAAAAAAATAGTGGAAATGAATATTTTGCTTTTGCGCCTTCATTGCGATACAAACCAAATGATCGATTAGATATTAATGTTGATTTTGAGATGTACGAAAATAATGCAATGGCAGAGCAAATGTTTTTTTACTTAGCTGGTAATCCTTCTTTAGGGATTAATAATATGAATGATGTAGAACGAGTTTTAGGATTAGATTATAAACAATCTTATGTTGGTGATGGTCTTAAAGCAAAATCAAAGGTTAGAAATATATTTGGTCAAGTAAATTATATAATTGATGATCATATAAAATCATCTACAAATATTAGTACTGCTTATTCTCAATCGAATGGATTTAGCCCATATTTTTATGTAGCTCTAGAAAGTACATATACTAAAAACCCATTAGATACAGAATTAGGCGTTATGCGTGCTGATCAATCAACAAGAGACAGTAAAAAAACAACTTTTCAAATTCAACAAAATTTTAATTTCGATTATACATTTGGTAAAATGAGAAATAGAACGGTTATTGGTTTAGATTATATGCAAACGAAAGATAATCAGCTATTTATTTCTGGTGACTTTGATTGGGTTCCGTTTAAAAATGGAAATTATTCTAACATGAATAATCATACTTTACAAGATTTTTATAATACTTCAAATTCGGTTGGTGAATATCCAGTTATTGGTGAATTAAATACGTATAGTGGATACATTTCAAATGTTTTTACGCCAGTAGAGGGATTAAATATTTTGGCTTCTGTTCGTTACGAGAACAATGATTCTAAAGAAGGATTATTATATAGTAATGTTACAAAAGCATATTCTCAAGCAGCTTGGTCTCCAAAGCTTGGATTTGTATATGAATTTGTTCCAAGTAAATTCTCGGTTTTTGGTAATTACCAAAATAGTTTCAAAAGCAATGGATATTATACAATAGACAAACAAAATAATGTTGCATTGTCTGATCCTGAAAAAGCAAACCAATTTGAAGGAGGTTTAAAAATGAATATTTTTAACAATAAGATTAATGCGACTTTAAGTTATTATACTATCAATGTCAAAAATTCTTTGTTATATACAGGAGAATATACTGATACTTTTCAATCTGTTCAATCTCAATCAGGAAAAGTGAAAAGTGAAGGGGTTGAATTAGAGGTTAATGCATATTTGGTAAAAGGATTTTCGTTCGTAGGTGGTTTGGCCTATAATAATGCGAAAGTTACAGAAAATCCTACAAATGAATCGTTGGTTGGAACAAGACCAACAACTGCAGGATCTGAATGGTTAGCGAATTTTAATGCAAGTTATCAATTCTTAGATGGTGCTATCAAAGGATTTGGTTTCGGAATAGGAGGTAATTATGCAAGCAAAAATCAAGTGAATAGTACATTCTATTTACCTGAATATTTTATCGTAAATGCAAATGCATTCTATGATGCGAAGAAATTTAGAGTAGGTGTAAAAGTAGATAATCTGACAAACGAGCATTATTGGATTGGTTATACAACAGCTAATCCACAACAGTTAGTAAATGTTTCGGGAAGTCTTACATTCAAATTTTAATCGAAATGGCTTCCAAGCAAAAATCATCAAAAAAAGGAGGTAAACTGAAAAAAATATTTGGAAAACTTCATCTCTGGTTTGGGTTAATTATTGGATTAATAATTTTTATTGTTTCAATAACTGGAGCGTTATATGTTTTTAAAGATGAATTCGAAAACATAGCTCGTAAGGATGTTATCTATCATCAAGAAAAAGATATTGAGCATAAAAATGTAATTCCTATTCGTCAATTAGAAAAATTAGTTGACGAGCAAACCAAAGAAAAATATTCTATTCATTGGGTGAATATACCTCTGGATAAAAACATGTCGTATATGTTTTATTGGTATGAACATGATGTAAATGCTTGGAATTATTTTGATGAATTTCCTATCTATAAACAAGCTTATGTAAATCCATATACAGGGAAAGTTTTAAGAGTTTATGACGAAAAAAATGGATTCTTCAATATTGTAAAAATGATACATTGGAGTTTCTTATTAAAACAGAGCTGGGGAAGTTACGTGGTAGGAATTCCTGTTATTATCTTTATTTTTATGTTAATCAGCGGTATTGTATTATGGTGGCCAAAAAATAAAGCGGCTAAAAAACAACGCTTCTGGTTCAGATGGAAAGACATAAAAAATTGGAAACGTAAAAATTATGATCTTCATAATATATTAGGATTTTATTCTTCAATTTTTGCATTAATCTTTTCTATAACAGGGTTATTTTATGCATTTTTTATTGTTCAAGCAACTATTTATGTGATTTTTTCAGGAGGTAATACTGCATATCCAGATTTTTCTCATATCAAAACAACTGCGCCAATAGAATTAAGACAAGAGTCTACACTCGATAAGATTATTGAAACTGTAAAAACCAACTATCCTAACTCGTATGGTTTTTCTATTGATTTAGGACATGAACATATGGACGATCACGAACATCCAAATTTTGAAGTTTATGTTGCACACAAAAAACAAGTTTATTATAGCAGTAGTAGCTTAATTTTTGATGAAAATTCAGGTAAATTATTGCATACACATGATCCGAAAGATAAGAATTTTGGAGAAAAAGTTGTTGGTGCAAATTATGATATACATGTCGGATCAATTTTAGGATTACCTACAAAAATATTGGCCTTTATAGTAAGTTTAATTTGTGCAACTTTACCTGTCACAGGTTTTATAATTTGGTGGGGAAGAAGGAAGAAAAAGAAAAAAGCATAAGTTTTATTTTATTTCAATTTTAATATATCTAACTAATAACCCTCAAATTCATTTTAAATAGAATTTGAGGGTTATTTTTATCAAACGATTGATTTTCTAACTTTAATTACTTAATATCTTTTACTTTATTTACAAATCCAGAATAAATAGGCTATTTTGTCCTTCAAAAAAAATACATACAAATCAGAGGTATATCTTATTGTATAAAACTAAAACCTCCCTAAAATCGCTTTTATAGAGGTTACTATTTATACTATTTTGTGTTTTTGTACCTAAAATAGGAGTTGTGCAACAGTTACCTATGCTAGCTGTAGCCCGAATGTTTTCAACTTATTTCTTGTTTAGTTTTTCGGCAAATGCTATTATGTGTCCGTCAATGTCTGAAAAATAGCAAACTCTGTTGCCCCAATCTCGGTGTTCAATTTCGCTTATTAGTTTTGCTCCAATTTTTGTTGCGTTGTCAAATTCGAGTTCGATGTTTTCAACATAAAAGTAAAGTTCGCATCTTGGTATTTCGTTTCCTTGGTCTGGGTGTGGTGTGGTGTCCGAAAGTTTTTTTACAATTCCTTTGTTAGGCATTAAATCTAATTTACGATTTTCGGCAAGTTTAAATTCTGTCATTCCTGGAACGTTCAAATTAGTATTTTGTCGAAATAATTTTGTATAAAAATTATCACTTGCTTTTTGTTCGTTTACATAAAGTATCGTTTCGATTAGTTGAATATGTTTCATTTGTTTTAGTTAGCGTGAGTTTTACAAATGTTAGGAATAAAATTGCGAGTATTATCGCTCCCAAATATCCTTCGCTCCCATAAATCCAGTGTTCGTTAAGATTACTTTGAATTGTGAAATAATTGTTTCCAAAATGAAGTCCGATAGGAAGCCAAATTGTTCTGAAATAGAAATACACAATCGTTAAAAAAGCTCCTGCGAAAAATAAAGTCGGACCCGTTTTTATCATATTGATTTCGGGATTGAGTAAGTGAACCAACATAAATAGTAATCCAATAGTTATAGAAATATTTATTGCCGATAAATGGCGATTACAGTAATTAAGAAAGATTCCCCGAAACCAAAGTTCTTCCCAAGCTACGATTGCCAAGGTTACAAAAATAGAAGTTACCGTAAATGTCGTTTCTAATTTAAGTTCGCTGAAAGTTGTTGCTCCTGTTAAAATCCCTGCCAAAATCGGACAGACTGCAATGATTCCACCTGCTATAATTCCAATAGGAAGGAAATAAATTTTTCTTAAACACCAAAAATTTTTGATTTCGGTATTTAGATTGAAGATTTTTGTGGTCGTAATATTTACAAGCACGAACAAAGCTAAAACTATAAAAGCCGAATTTAACCAATCAGGAGTTTTGAAAAGTTGGGCAATGCCCATTACCAACATTCCTATAATTAAGAATATTAAAATTGTGAGATAGCTTTTTAGTTTTGGGTTCAATTTTGAGTACGTTTTTTTGTGGCGTGAGTTTGGAATGGGTTACAGCCGCGGCTTGGCGATAGTACGGGCTTGAATTGAGCGATAGTTCAATTCATATCAAAAAGAGCAAAGCTGTGATCCTTTTTGTAAATTTAATAAAAAATACAAAAGCAAACAGCTTTTGGAGAATTAAATAGAGTGGAAGTTCAATTGTTTATTAAACAGGTTTTTAGCTGTTTTCACACAGCTTAAAAATTAAACTCAAATATACAAACAAAACTACATGGTACACTTTGTTGTGCAAAATACAAAATCTCCCTAAAATCGCTTTTAAAGAGGTTGTTATTTATACTATTTTGTGTTTTTGTACCTAAAATAGGAGTTGTGCAACAATTCCCCTTGTTTCTTCAGGCTTTTATTTACTAATTGTGTTTTCATAATCTGATAAAGATTTCCATATTTCCTCTATTTCGGGCCATACATTATCGGTAAAATCAGTGTCAGTATTTACCAGAACTATTTTGCCTATCTTGGTTATTGGATTAAAATACATTGCTGTGAAGACTCCTGGATCAGAACCATTATGACCAATCAGATCATTTTCAATTTTTAAAAAATCATCACGAAACTCTATGAAAACTCCATAATTTTCCGTTTTCCCATTTTCTATAAACTTCTGTTTTTCAAAAAGTTTTCTATAACTTTCTTTGTTTAATAATTTCCCATTCCTTTCGTATCCATTTATTAATTCGGATAAAAATAATCCTAAATCATTACTTGATGTAAGAAATCCTCCATCTGCATATGTTATAAGTGAATATTCGGCAATCATTTTTTCTTTATATGCAAATAACCTTGAGCGCTTTGTTGGGTCAATATCTACTGATGTCCAACCAGAATTATTCATTTTCAATGGTTTCAGAATGTAGTTTTGTGTAAACGTACGGTAATCTTGTTTAGTTGCAGATTCTATAACCAAAGCGCAAAGAGCAGCTGCAATATTGGAATATTCACGATTCTCGCCAGGTTTTGAGTTTAAAAATGAATTCTTTTGATACCATTTTCCGTTTTCCGTTAAACTATTTTCGATGAATTCACGTAATTCAATATTTGTTTCTGGTTTGTTGAAATAACTGTAAACTCCTTCATTTTCGTCATGTTTGTCTTTGGTTAAAACATAAGATTTTGCATAAATTTCATCAAGGTCGGTAATGGAAGAAGTATGATAAGCTAAATGCTTAATTAAAATAGGAACTTGGGGATGATTTGGGTTGATAATCTTAAATGGTAAATATTTATTAATTGGGTCGTTAAGATTTAGTTTTCCCAATTCTTGAGCTTTGAGTAATGAAATTCCTATAAGTGTTTTGGATATCGAAGCTATATTTTGAATTGTATTGGATGTATATGGTTTGTTTTGTTCTATATCTGCAAATCCGAGCCCTTTATCGTAAATCAATCCTTTATCGTTCACGATAGAAACAGAAAATCCTTTAATTTCATCTTTTTGGTATGCTAATTCTAAATTTTCGGTTAGTACATCATTTATTGTATTATGATGTTTTTGACTTTTCTGAATAGTTGTACAAGAAAACAGCAGAGTAGAAGAGATAAAAATTAAAAGTATGTTTTTCATAATTTTCATTTTGTTACAGTCGTTTGATTAAAGCTTGTAGGTAACATATTTTTTTTACGAAGTGAAATAAAGTTTCGTAAAATTAAATTCAAATATACAAACAAAACTACATTTTACACCTTATTGTGTAAAATAAAAAACTCACTTATAAATACTTAGCAAGATTATATATCTATTGTTTTTTGTCTTCAATAGTTTTTTCAATACATCTCTAGTCCTTCAAACAAAACGAAAGTCAGTATTATTTACTATAGAATTTTACAAATATGTTATTTTATATCATTAAGTCTAAGAAACGTATTATAAGTTCTCCTATTTTCTCATGATCATACTTTTCAATTTCTAATATTTTTATTTTCAGTTCTATGATTGATCTTCGTAATTCACCTCCTTCTTCTGGATAATATTCGTGTAATATAAAATCAGTCAAGCTATAAATAAAGTCCAATATTTCCTTAATTTCAGATTCATTTTCAGCGATGTCAAGTTTGTTTGTTAATTTTCTAATGAGATTAGAAAATTCCACTTCATCTTTCTCCTCGAATAATCCCAAATAGGCAAATTCTGATAAAGTTCCTATTCCATAGTATTTATGAAAATCATTCTTGTCAATCAATTGATTAGTTTGTTCAAAATATGATTGTTTTGTCTTGTCATGAAAATTAGATGTTAGTTCATGAAATATTAAATGCTTTTTTTGATAATCATCAAATGCACTCTCAGTACTTTGCAAATGGGGTATTTCTTTTCTAAAAAATACAAGAAACTCTTGTACATTCATATTTTGCTATTTATAGATATTATCTCTTTGATTACGATTCTACACGAAGTAAAATATAGTTTAGTTCTATAAAATTACTACTAAATATTCAATTAAGCTTTTAACAATAAACTACGGTCTCCCACAAAAACAAAAAAAACTTCCTAAAATTTCTTCTAGAGAGGTTGTTATTTATGATATTTAAAATTAGAGTTGTGCAACAGTTACCAATGTTGAACTAAACCTCCAGT
>NZ_DKHL01000013.1:0-29470 GCF_002453775.1 Empedobacter sp. UBA6745 | reverse complement strand
CATTAAAGAATTTTACAGTTCCTTTATTCATAGTATTTTATTTTCGTTGATAAAGATATAAGATTTATTTACAAAACCAATATTAATTTTTAGTTTTTTTTATAACAATTTTTTTAGCCTATAATTTCATTATAATTTTGCTTCAAATCATAATATTTTGGCAGGAATTTATATTCATATCCCGTTTTGTAAACAAAAATGCAGCTATTGCGACTTTCATTTTTCGACAAATCTTCAACATAAATCAAATTTAATTCAAGCAATTAATAAAGAACTTGAGATCAGAAAAGATGAAATTTCAACACCTTTAGAAACGATTTATTTTGGAGGAGGAACACCTTCTATTCTATCCGAAATTGAATTAGAAAGTATTTTTGAAACGATTTATAAAAATTATTCGACCAAAAATTTAAAAGAAATTACACTAGAAGCGAATCCTGATGATTTGAATAAAGAAAAACTTAATTTCTTAAAATCAACTCCGATTAATCGTTTTTCGATTGGTGTTCAATCATTTTTTGAAGAAGATTTGAAATTAATGAATCGCGCACATAATGCACAAGAAGCTGAAACTTCGATAAAATTGGCGCAAGATTTTGGTTTCGAAAATATCACTATTGATTTGATTTATGGTTCTACGACCACAACCAACGAAATGTGGAAGCAAAATTTGCAAAAAGCAATTGAGCTAAATGTTCCACATATTTCTTCTTATGCGTTAACAGTCGAAGAAAAAACAATTTTAGATCATCAAATCAAAAAAGGAATCACTAAACCAGTTGATGAAGATCGTCAAAACGAACAATTTCAACTTTTAGTAGACACTTTAACTTCGAATAATTTTATTCAATACGAAATCTCCAATTTCGGAAAAGAAAACTATTTTTCTTTGCACAATTCTAATTATTGGAAAGGAATTCATTATTTAGGAATTGGACCTTCTGCACATTCTTATAACGGAAAAACTCGAGCTTGGAACATTGCAAATAATTCAAAATATATACAAACTATCAACGAAAATAAGCTACCTCAAGAAATTGAAGTTTTAAATGAAGTAGAACAATTTAATGAAATGATAATGATTGGATTGAGAACAATTTATGGAATAGATTTAAATCGAATTAATTCAGAATTTTCTCAACCTTTAGTGAATTCTTTTTATCAAGAACTCAATCAATTAATTAACGAAAATTTAGTCGAAAAGAAAGAAAATAGAATTATTTTGAAACCCGAAGCAAAATTTTTCGCAGACGGAATTGCTTCAAGATTATTTTACATCGATTAATTTGTTAAATTTGCGATATGAATGATAACAGACCAATTGGTGTTTTCGACTCTGGAGTTGGCGGTTTGACGTTTGCAAAAGAAATAAAACGTCTGCTACCAAACGAAAGTTTGATCTATTTTGGCGATACTCAAAATTTGCCTTACGGAGAAAAATCGAAAGAAGCGATTACACAATTTTCGGTAGACATTACTAATTTTTTAATAGACAATAATTGTAAAGCGATTTTAGTTGCATGTAATTCCGCAACAGCTAATTCGTTGAAAGAAATTAGAGAAGCCGCAGGAAAAGATGTTCCTGTTATCGATGTTATTTCGCCAGTTGCGGAGAAAGTTTCGTTCGAATTAAGAGAAAAAATAGGTGTTATTGCAACAAAAGCAACTGTAAATTCGGGCGCTTACAAAAAGGCTATTCGTCGTCGGAATAAACATATTACGGTTATTGAAATGGCAACTCCGCTCCTAGTTCCTGTTATCGAAGAAGGTTTTACAAATTCGACGATTTCTAAAGCAGTTTTAGAAACTTATTTGTTGAACAAAAAATTAGAAGGAATTGATTCGATTATTTTGGGATGTACACATTATACACATCTAGAAAAAGAAATCAATCAAGTGTTTGAAGGAAAAGTTGATATTGTAAATTCGCCTTTAATTGTCGTGAATCAAGTGATTTATCAATTAGCAAAAGAAGGAAAATTGGCTGCTAAAGATGCTGTTGCAAACTATACATTTTATATTTCTAACAATACGGATAATATTATAAAAGTTGCAAAAAAATTCTTTGGAAAAGATATTCAATTAATTGAGAAAAATTTAGAAACGAAATAGAACCGACCATTATTTGTCGGTTTTTTTATAAAATATTACGAACAAACAAAAACAAATCATTACATGGAAAAATCAGCAGAATTAATTGCATTAGAAGAAAAATACGGAGCGCATAACTATCATCCGCTTCCAGTTGTATTGGAAAAAGGTGAAGGTGTTTACGTTTGGGATGTTGATGGGAAAAAATATTTCGACTTTTTATCAGCTTATTCAGCTGTTAATCAAGGTCACTGTCATCCTCGAATCATCAAAGCGTTAAAAGATCAAGCCGAAAAATTAACGTTAACTTCTCGTGCTTTTTATAATGCGGAATTAGGAAAATACGAAAAATTTATCACAGAATTATTCGGTTTCGATAAAGTTTTACCAATGAATACGGGTGCTGAAGCAGTAGAAACAGCGCTAAAAATTGCTCGTAAATGGGGGTACGAAAAGAAAGGAATTCCAGCTGGTGAAGCGATTATTGTGGTATGTAAAGACAATTTCCATGGTCGTACAACTACTATTATTTCTTTCTCGAATGATGAAGATGCACGTAAAAATTTCAATCCTTACACAAGTGGTTTTGAAGCTGTAGAATACAATGATATTGAAGCTCTAAAACAAATTTTAGAAGAAAAAGCAGATAAAATTTGTGGATTCTTAGTAGAACCAATTCAAGGAGAAGCGGGTGTTAATGTACCTTCTGAAGGATATTTGAAAGCTTGTGAAGAATTATGTAAACAACATAATGTTTTATTTATCGCCGACGAAATTCAAACAGGAATTGCACGTACAGGAAAAATGTTAGCAATCGATCACGAAAATATTGATGCCGATGTTTTAATCTTAGGTAAAGCCGTTTCGGGTGGAGCTTATCCAGTTTCTGCAGTTTTAGCAAATGATGAAATCATGAATGTGATCAAACCAGGACAACACGGTTCTACTTATGGAGGAAATCCATTAGCTGCGGCTGTTGCAACAGAAGCTTTGCAAGTTGTTTTGGACGAAAAATTAGCTGAAAATTCTGAAAAATTAGGGCAAATTTTTAGAGCAGAAATCACAAAAATGGCAGAAGAATTTCCGTTATTCAAATCAGTTCGTGGAAAAGGTTTATTAAATGCAATTTTAATCAACGATACACCAGAATCTGAAACAGCATGGAATTTCTGTGTTGCAATGAAAGACAACGGATTATTAGCCAAACCTACGCACGGAAACATCATTCGTTTCGCTCCTCCTTTAGTGATGAACGAAGAACAGTTACACGAATGTTTAGCGATTATTCGTAAAACTGCACAAGAGTTTAAAAAATAATCAACAATAAAATGATATAGAAAAAACCTGATGAAATTTCATCAGGTTTTTTTATATTCGAAGCTTTAAATAACACTATGAATTCTTTTAAAATAAACGTTTCTGAAACGTACAAAAAGGCTCAAAAAAAATCGGCTGTTTGGATTGCTCTTTTCTTGATTACTCTTTTCTTTTCTACAATTTTGAGCATCATCATTTTTATAATTTGTGTTTGTGCAGGAATCGCTATTGTCATTACAAAACCAATGTGGATTACCATTATTTTAGGTTTGGGACTGTTGGCTTTAGGAGGTTTAATCGTTTATTATAACATTAAATTTATTCTGAATATTTTCAAAAAAACAGCTACGAATGGAATTGAAATTTTTGAAACAAATCAACCAGAATTATTCAAATTAATAAAAGAAACCGCAGATAAAGTTGGCACAAAACATCCAAAAAAAGTATTTATTATTGATGATGTAAATGCATATGTTTCCTACTCGAACAATTTGCAAAGTTTAGTTTTTCCAACGAGAAAAAATTTGTCGATTGGTATTGGTTTGCTTCATGGTATTTCTCAAAATGAATTAAAAGGGATTATTGCACACGAATTTGGGCATTTTTCTCAAAAATCAATGACAATTGGTAGTCATGTTGGGAATGCGACCAAAATTATGGAAGATATTTTATACAGTAATCAAACCTTGAGATTTGATGTCGATAATTTAGGTCAAATTAATGGAATTGTTGGTTTTATCTCGATGGGCGCTGTGGCTTACAATAAAATGATTGAATCTATTTTGAAAATAATTCACAAAAAATTAGAATTTAATTATCTAAAATTAAGTCGAGAAATGGAATTTCATGCGGATCAAATTGCGACAAATGTTGTAGGAATTGAAACGATGAGTAAACCATTATTGAGAATAGAATTATATCAATTTGTTTACCAAGAATTAGCCAATTTTTATACAAGTTTACAAGATGATAAAAAGTTTTCGATTAATATTTATCAAAATATGAATCAATTAGTTGATTTTTATATCGATGATTATGAACTTTCTTTAGAAAATAATTTAGCAATTGTTGGAATTAATGAATTTAATCAAAATCATTCGTTACTACAATTTGAAGATTTATGGTCGACGCATCCAGAAATGGACAAACGTTTGGCAAATATAGCGTCTACAAATCATCATTCTGAAATAGATAAATCTCCAAAAGCCATTACTTTACTTCAAAAAAATAATGAATTTGAAGAAGAATTTACATTCAATTTTTTCTTTCAATTAAATTTATATCGTGTCAATGAGATAGACAATTCAGAATTTATTGAAACGTTTAAAACCATTCATAATAAATACAATTACCCTAAAGTTTACAATCATTTTTTTTCAAATTATGATTTACCTTTTGATCGATTTAAAAAAGCTGATTTAACGGATAAACAACAAAATATTCCTACGAATGAATTGTTTTCGGATGAAAATATTATAGTTGCAAAACAATATTTAGCTTTACAAATTGATTTATTGCAATTAGATTTTTTTTCCAGTCAAAAAAAGCCGCAACCATTCAAATACAACAATGTTGTTTACAATAAAAAACAAGATGTACTGAAAGTTAAAGAAGAATTGGAGCAAATAAATAAGGAAAAAGAAGTTGAGTTTTCTGAATATTTAGACAATATCAAAATATTCTTCAGATCTAATTTAGATGAACAAAAATCTATTTTATTAGAAGATTGTATCAAAGTTGAAGCAGATTTATCAGCGAATATTCAATTGGTAAATGAAATTAGAACTCATATTAATTTTGCTACAAAACCTATTCACGAAAAACTAAGAATTGAGGCTTTAACAGTTTTGAATGATCAAGTAGAACAACTAAAAAATGTAACAAAAGATATTCTACAAAGTGAAATTGCAAAGGAAAAAATAACAATTCGAGAAATTGAAAATGCGCAATATTTTATAGATGAAGATTGGATTTTCTTTTTTGACTCTACAGGTTATAACAACAACGCTTTTGAGAATTTGATTGAAAATTTATACTTTGTAGATCAAGTTTCAAATAATTTATTGTTTCAAAAGAAATCTGCTTTTCTAAAAGAATACGAACCATTGTTAGACTATACATCAAAAACAAAAGCCTCTTAATTAGAGGCTTTTATTTTATATCTTAAGGAGCTAAACGCTCTTTTTTCCAATCAAAATCGTCTTGTAAAACATAACGAACTCTATCGTGTAAACGACTTGGACGTCCTTGCCAAAACTCTATTTCCGTGGGGCGAATCAAGAAACCACCCCAATGTGCTGGGCGCGGAATTTCTTTTCCTTCGTATTTTTTCTCTAATTCCAATTCTTCTGCTGCTAAATCTTCGTGCTCATCAATCACAGAACTTTGTGCCGAAATCCAAGCACCTAACTGGCTACTTCTTGGACGCGTTTCGAAATATCCATCCGAATTATTATCCGATGTTTTTTCTGCTACACCTTTTATAATAATCTGTCTTTCTAGAAATGGCCAAAAAAATGATAAACAAACATTCGGATTTTCTAACAAAGCTTTTCCTTTCTGGCTGTTATAATTCGTATAAAAAATAAAACCTTCATCCGTATATCTTTTCAATAAAACAACGCGAGTTCTCGGAAAACCATCTTCACCAATCGTCGCAACAGACATCGCATTTGCTTCATCCACTCCATCCGATTCTTCCGCTTGCAGAAACCAATCACGAAATTGTTCGATCGGATTTTCTCTTAACGAATCAAAATTCATCGACTGTTTTTCGTAAACTTTTCTTTTATAACTTAAATCTTGTTTCATTAATGATTATTTTATATTTTTAAACAGCTAATTGTATATTTCGTTAAGATTTTACTCAATAAAACCGAAACAAAAATGTCTATCAAAAGTATAAAAAAAGGAGCTATTTTGGTCGCAAAACCAACATTAAGTAATGATATTTTTCAGCGAAGTGTTATTTTAATTACAGAACACTTAGAATCTGGAAGTATTGGTTTTATTCTTAATCATTCTTCTCATATTCCGATTAGTATTTTTGTATCTGAAATAGAATCTGCTTCTATTGTTTTTGAAGGTGGACCTGTCGATAAAGAAAATATCTATTATATTCACAAACGACCTGATTTAATCAGAAATAGCGAAAAAATTGCTGACAATTTATATTGGTCTGGTGTGTATGAAGATGTACGCGATGCGGTAAATCAGAATTTGATTACGCAAGATGAAATCAAATTTTTTATTGGATATTGTGGTTGGGCGCCAAAACAAATCAAAGATGAATTAAACGATAATTCGTGGGCTGTAACAGATTTGGATTTTGATATTTTTGAGCGTTGGGATGCTGATTTGTGGAAAAAATTAATGAAACAGCTTGGAGGTGAAAACTTAATTTGGCTAAACACCCCCGCTGATCCTTCTATGAATTAATCGATTATAAATACTTAAAAATCGATTTTGTTTTGTCTAAAGTGTATTCTTTTTTACGATTTTTGGTAATTGGTAAAATTCCAACTCCATCAATCAAAATGAAAACTTCTTCGGCTTTCTGAATTTCGAATGGAAAAATTTCGACTTCTTCTACTTTAAATTCTTCGGCTTTATTAATTTTTGTAATGAAATTATTTCTCAAAACACTTGTAATAACACCTTCTTCTTTTTTCGGTGTACGAATTGTTTCTCCATTCACCACAAAAATATTTCCTCGTAAAGAACGTGCCATTTTTTTGTTTGCATTTAGCAAAATAATATCAGCATAATCATTCTCTAAACGATAGATTTCTGCAATATTTTCTTCTGGACGATACGTATTCACAAGTGAGTAAAATGCAGTATTGATCGCATAATCTTTATAAACATCAATCTCGTTTTCGGCTTGTAAAAACTCCCAATCATTGTCACTGTTTTCGATAGAAATCAAATAATTGATGGATGCTTTTAGATAATCTTCCTCATCATTTCTGAAAGCAAAAAATTCTACTTTTCCTGACTTGGTCTGATTTACTTCTGCTAATAAATTGATTTGTTCTTGAAAAAATTCTGGTGTAAAATCCAACGGAATATTCATGCGGTAAATACGCATAGCAGCCATTAGATTGAAATAATGATCTTCCCAATCAATAATTTCACCATTTACAAATCGTAAAATTTCTTTTACAGCATCACCATTACGAAAAGCTCTGTTCTGAATTCCTATTTCTGCATTTGCTTTTTCGACAATAACGCCACCTAAGTTAATTTTCAAAATAATAGATTTTAAACAGATCCTAAGATTTTTTTAAGATCTTCAATTTGACTTTCCCACAATTGTTTTGATTCTTCTACTTCGTCTTCATCAGCAAAATCTGTAATAACTAATGATACATCGTTCGTTAAATCGTCTTCTACAATTGTTAATTCGAAGAAATATTTTGTGTCTTCATCATATTCCCATTGAAAGCGCACGTATCCATCTTGCTTAGATTTCATCAAAAATGCAGATTCTTCGTGTCCATCCCAAATAAAAGTATATTTTTCTCCACGAGAATTTACGTTATCTGCAAACCATTCTGATAAACCCGAAGGGTTTGAAATATAGTTATATAGCAAAGACGGTGAAGACTTGATTGAAAATTCTACTTGATATTTCTTTTTTGGCATAATTCTATTTTATTGAAGTCGCAAGATATAAAATGAATTGTATCTACCAAAGAAAATCAAAATAAGTTTTGTTATAAAATCAAAAAAAAATTACCTTTGCAAAAATTAAAATTTAGGCGAGGTAGCTCAGATGGTTAGAGCGCAGGATTCATAACCCTGAGGTCGGCAGTTCGATTCTGCTCTTCGCTACAAATGAAAAGCCCAAACAGATAATCTGTTTGGGCTTTTACTTAACTACTAAAACCTATACTAATCTAAATAACCTACTACTTGATAAGCTCTTGTTCCTCTGTTGTAAATTTTTTGGTACAAAACACCTCCAAATTCATACAGATATTCGCCTCCATAATCTACTCTTTCATATCCTGCTGGTAACGCATATACGATAGCACCTAGAGGAGCTTGAACTACTTCATAATAATTTCTATTAGGGCTGTAATAAACTCCTTCGTAGAAATAATATGGATTTCTATTACCAATATTAATTGTTACATAACCCACTGGTAAAATATTAA
Source organism: Empedobacter sp. UBA6745 (assembly GCF_002453775.1). Lineage (NCBI taxonomy): Bacteria > Pseudomonadati > Bacteroidota > Flavobacteriia > Flavobacteriales > Weeksellaceae > Empedobacter > Empedobacter sp. UBA6745. The sequence goes on along the minus strand of NZ_DKHL01000013.1, from coordinate 20,900 downwards.
TTCTAAATCCTACATATGGCATATATCTCACATATCCACTGTTATAAGGACGATAGTAAATACCGTTATTTCCGTAGAAATTATAACTGTTGTACGAATACTTGTTATAGTTTCTTACATTCACATTAGAAACTGGTCGGTTTCCTCTGTTGTATGAGCTAGAATTTATACGAACTGGATTGTTGTAGAAATCTCTGTTTTTTAAACTCTCAGATCTATTACCTTGATTACCTTGGTTATTTTCTCTGTTATTTCTACTATTATTCCAATCTTTATTAGAACTTGGTCTACTACTTACAATCGCTGTATTGTTTCTATCTATACGTGTACTCGTTTCACGTTCTGTTCTATTTGTAGAATTCTTCCAAGAGTCATTCGTAGAATTACTGCGATCTATTCTTTCTGTTCTATTTCCTTCAATACGACTAGTTCTATTTTCTGTTCTAGCCATTTCAGAGCGTCCATTCCCTTGACTTCTTGAAGTTGCTTCTCTTGAAGAAGAACTTCTCTCACCACCTCTTTGACCTCTATCTTGAGCATTTACACCAACAGCTAACATGGCTGTAAAAGCTATTCCTAAAAGTGTAAATCTAATTTTTTTCATCATCCAACTTTTTAATAAATTAAGACATCTCTCTAAATACTATTTCCGTGCCATAATTATAAATTTTAACCATACAAAATCAATAAATCATCAAAATAATTTATAAGTGATTAATATTCAATGAATTGTATTAACAATTTTGTTTGACAATTTTGTTAAATATTTTTATTCTTGACATCGTTTGTATTGATTTCTGAATTGATTACTTTTGTTTTTAAGAAATTATATAAAATGATTGACGTTAAAAATGCTTACATCGCCTTTATTAGTTTACAAAAAGTTGGACATAAAGTTCGAGAAGAAGCTAACATTTTTGCCGATAAAACACTAGAATATGACGAATCTAAAGAAGAACAATTGGTTCCTTTCTTATTAAGTCCTTTCAAAAAAACGCTCGAAATTAATCGTTTCACGCATTATACAGAAAAGTTAGAATTTAATGTTTTGTATAATCAATGCAAGCAAATGTTTGATGAAGAAACAGATTTTATCGATTTTTCGCAAGAAGTTTTAAGTCATTTATACGAGAAATCATTGCATCCGCAGATCAAAAGTGGTGAAGTTTTTATTGCGCTTTTCGAGAATATGATGTTCGACGGAATTCCTTGTCGTGGAATTGGAATTTATAAATTAGAGAATAAGAAAAAATTCTTGCGTTTCGACGAATCGCGTGGTTTAGATTACAACATTTGGAAAGGTTACAAGTTAGAAGGAATCGACAAAGCCTGTCTTATTCTTGATGCTTATCGCGACGAAGGTTTCCGCGTCTACTCTATCGATGATAAAAATGTGGAGTCAGAATATTGGAAGAAAAATTTCTTGGAAATTGATTTGATTAAGGATAACAATTACCATACAAAGAAATATATGGAGTTGATTACAGATTTCTCGAATGATTTTCTTTTGGATAAAACGGACAAAAAACAACAAGCCGAATTTATCTCAAATTCGATAAATGTATTGAATTCAAATGAAGTTGTAACGAATGAAATTTTTGAAGATCAAGTGTTGAAACCTTTCGAAATTATTGACGAATTCAAAGAATATAAGAAAGATTACAGCGAAAATAATCGTGTTGAATTTGTAGAAGCTTTTGAAGTTTCGGTTCCAACTTTGATGAAAGAATCAAAGAAAATCAAAAGTGAAATTAAATTAGATACAAAGATTAACATCAAATTAGATTTGACAAATCCTGATGCAGCCGAAGAATATTTGGAACGCGGTTTTGACGAAGAAAAGAAAATGTATTATTATAAAGTCTACTTTAACTCAGAACAATAATAGTTAAATAATAATTACGAGCTCCAAAATTTTGGAGCTTTTTTATTTGATATACTTCTCAAAATAAGGTTTATATTTCTCTGATAAGCTAAACTCTTTCTTTCCTATTATTAAATTATTTTTCCCAAAAGAAGTCACTTTGTTGAAATTGACAATATGCGAACGATTAATCTGAATGAAATTTTCTGGTAAATTTTCTTTCATTTTTTTCAGTGTCATCAACGGAATATACGGTAACTCCTTTTCCTCAGAATATATTTTCAAATAATCTTTCATACTTTCGATATACAAAATAGACGAAAGCTTTATTTTCACTTGTTTTGCATCAATTTTAATAAAAATATCATCGTTTTGTTTCAATAAATTTTCAAGATTTTTTTGATGTTTTATTTTAGAAACTGTTCTTTCGAAATCTTCAAAACTATAAGGTTTAAGCAAAAAATCTGTTGCCGAAACTTTAAAACCTTCTATTGCATAATTGCTATAAGCAGACACAAAAACTATTGACGTTTTTACATTATTTTCTGACAACGATTTTACAAAATCAATTCCATTTAACTCTGGCATTTCAATATCCAAAAAAATACAATCAACTTGATTTTCAAGAAGAAATAATTGGGCAGATTGAGAAGAATTAAAACACGCAAGCAACTCTAAATCATCAGAATGATGAATAAAATTCTCTAATAATTTCAACGCTAAAGGCTCATCATCAATCGCTATACAGGTTAATTTCATTTCAACTTAATTTTTAGTAAACAATTGTAAACATTTGATTCTATCTTCACTACATATTCATAATTTGATGAATACATAATTTCTAAACGTTTTATCGTATTTTGAATTCCAATATTTTTAGAACGATTAACGCGTTTATTTTCAAAGATTTCATTTGTTGTTTCTAAAATTAATAATCCATTTTCAACTTTAATCTTCAAACAAATTTCACAATCTTTCGTCGTTGAAATTCCATATTGAAAAGCATTTTCTATAAATGTTAACAATATCATTGGCGCAATTTCTAACTCATTTTCAGAAGTAGAAATCTCAACTTTTAACGTTACATTTTCTGGAATCCGAAAACGCATCAAATCAATATAATTCTCGATAAAACTAATTTCATCTTTCAGCAAAACTTTATCATTTTGCTCTTCATTCAACACAAAACGCATCATTTTAGCCATTTTCTGAATTGCAGTTCTCGACTTCTCAACTTCAAAATAAGTTAACGAATGAATCGTATTTAATGTATTGAAAAAGAAATGTGGATTAATTTGTGCTTTCAAAACACTTAATTCTGCTTTGGTTTTTTCTTCTTTCAACAAAAGTTTTTTCTTTTCTTCTTTGTTCAAATTTTTAATCAAATGAGATGAAATTCCAATCGCGAAAATAATTAAAGCAAAAATTGAAATATAAATCGAAATGAAAAATGAATTTTGCTTCAAATTTGTTGGCTGATTTGGATGTAATATTTGATGAAGTTTTTGATTTAATTGTAATATTTCTTCCACTTGATTCATCACAAGAATCAGAAAAATAGTCAAAATTATTAACGTTAAAATATACAAAACGCCGTTTTTTCTCCAACTAATTTTTGGCAATAAAAAACCTACATTCAAATAATACAATATCATTAAAAAGACAAGTAAAATAGCGTGATAAATGTAATGTTCTATTGGTAAATTGATGCGATAGGTAAGCGGAAAAATGATGAAAAAGATAAATGCAATTCCGATCCATCCCAATAAATGGAAAATAAGTGGATATTTTTTTACGAAATCTTGCATCATCAAAACTTTTAGCTAAGTAACGAAAAAGCTTTTGGAAAGTGAACTAATTTGGTCGTGAAAAATTTGTAGTTCGTCTAAAAAAATTGTTCAATTCCGCTGTGACAAATACTTTTGAATAAAAATTATTTTATGATCTCAATTAGTCAAATCGTCGTTTACGGCATGTTAATTTTATCAATATTTGCTCCTTTTATTGCTTTGTATGCGGTAAAATTAGTAAAACAAGGAAAATATGAGCAACATATAAAAGTTCAAAAAAACTTATTTTATGCTTGTGTTACAGGCGTTATTTTATTGGAATTGACAATTCGTTTTTCTGGAGGTTCTGGTAGTTTGGTAAAAGTGAGTCCATATTTAGCGACAACGTTTTTTCATACTACACTTTGGGCACATATTATTGGTGCTGTTTTAACGTATATTTTTTGGGCTTTTACAATTTTCAAATCGAAAAATCAAAATAAGAAAAAACAATTACCTGGAAGATTTTCAACGATTCATCGTAAGTTAGGCTATGTTGTAATTATCGGACTTTTTTATACAGGAATTACAGCTTTTATGGTTTGTACAATGGCTTTTTTCTTGTAATTAATTCAATTTCAAAATACATTGATGATTCAAAATTTGAAAACCATTTTTCAACCAAAAGCCTTTTGCAGATTGATTTTCAGCTGTAAATTCTAATTCAATATATGCTTGATCGTTCAAGAAATTTATCGCTTCTTCAACCAATTTAGAAGCGATATTTTGATTGCGATAATTTGCATCGACATATAAAGAATCTATTCTTCCTTTTGATTTTATCGCAAAGTATTTCGGACGAAGATGTTTCGAACAAATAATATATCCCGCCAACTTATTTTCTATTTCAGCTACAAATACTTTTATGTTTTGTTGTTCTAAAATTCCCTTGAAAAAATCATCTATATCATGTTTATATGTTAAATCCATTTGATACAACGCATTAAACTCTTGATGATGTTGTAACAATTTTATCATCATTCTTTTCAATTCAGCAATATCATTTTCTGTAGCAATTCTTATCATATCTAAAAATAAAAAAATCCAGTTAAAAAACTCTAACTGGATTTACTAAAACTATTGTTTATCTAATTTTATTTTGTCTTGACCTTGTTGCAACTGATACAACTCAATAATATCCTCAATCGGATAATTGAACCAATCAACTTGTTTTTTGATTTTCGAATTTTGATCTAAATACAAATATGTCGTGAATTTCATCGCTGGAAACTTCATTCCATTGTATGTATAAGGCGAAAATTCTCCGTTTGCAATAATCATCGAATCGTTAGAAAATAATTCATTAACTTTCAATAATTTATTGTTTTCATATTGCATCGTTTGATCACTCCAACGAATAATATCATTCAATAAATAACGCGGATCTACCGTAGAACCTCCCGAATATTGCGCCACATTTTCATATACCAAACTATCATTGTAAAAAGATAACATTTTTTTGTAATCTTTTCGAGATGAATAATTTTCGAAAAAACGTTTTCCTAATTCATCATTTTTACTGGCTGAAGAAGAATTACAACTTACTAAAAAAGTAATTGCAATAAGACTTAAAATCCACGTAAATTTTATTTTCATTTATCTGAAATTCTTGTTAAATAATTTTCACCATTATCATCAGCCATTCCATCTTCATTGAGAATCATAATCTCCGAATTGTCTGACCAACGTAAAAATTGAAAAGGTAATTTTTTCTTTTTTGAATCGATTTCCATCAACGATCCATCATCCTTTTTGAACAATTCTCCATCATAAGATTGACCTTTATATTCAGCAGTAAATTTGTCATCTGCTAATTTCAAAACGATTTTATCTCCAAAATATTTTCCTTCAAAAACTCCTTTGTAAATAAGCGTTTCGCTCGTAAAAACAGAATTTTTCTCTAAAGACAATACATCTTCATGCGACAGACCATCCGAACTTTTATCCACTTCTACATTATCCTTTTTACATGAGAATAAAAAGAGTTGACTGATAAATAACAAAAAGAAAATCTTTTTCATCTGAGATGAATTATTTTTTCACGAATTGTTCAACATCTTTTCTCGAAATTGGATTGTCGCCCAAAATCAATAAACGTTCAACAACATTTCTTAACTCACGAATATTTCCTGACCAATCTAATTCTTTCAAAGCATCATAAGCTGAATTATCAAAAGATTTTTGACTTGAAGTATCTGTAATAAAATGTTCAACCAAAGCAGGAATATCATCCTTACGATCATTAAGTGCCGGAACATTAATAATAATTACCGCTAAACGATGGTATAAATCCTCGCGAAAACGACCTTCTTCAATCTCTTTTCGTAAGTCTTTATTTGTTGCCGCAATCACACGAACATTCACATTAATTTCTTTCTCAGAACCAACTGGAGAAACTTTTCCTTCTTGTAGCGCGCGCAAAACTTTTGCTTGAGCAGAAAGACTCATATCCCCTATTTCATCTAAGAAAATTGTTCCTTCGTTTGCCAATTCAAACTTACCTTGTTTGTCTTTAACGGCTCCAGTAAACGATCCTTTAACATGACCAAATAATTCACTTTCGATTAATTCAGCTGGAATTGCCGCACAGTTTACTTCAACCAAAGGTTTTACATTACGATCACTTTTTTCGTGTAAATGATGAGCAACCAACTCTTTCCCTGTTCCATTTGGGCCAAGAATCAATACACGAGCGTCTGTAGCAGCCACTTTATCTATAATTTGTTTCACTTCTGCAATTGCAGGAGCGTCGCCAATCATTTCATATTTCTTCGCAACTTTTTTCTTTAATGCTTTATTTTCTTTCTTCAATTCTTTATTTGAAGACATTAACGATTTACGGTCTAAAGCATTGCGAACAGTCGTCAATAATTTATTAAGATCTGGCGGTTTTGAAATAAAATCGTACGCACCTTTTTTGATCGCATCTACAGCCAAATCAACATCTCCGTGCCCCGTTATCATCACCATTGTTAAATCAGGATTGTATTCCATCGCTTCCGATAAAACTTCCATTCCATCTTTCAATGGCATTTTTATATCACTTATAATTAAGTCGTATTCTTTTTCTTTTATTTTTTCAAGCCCAACAGCTCCGTTTTCAGCTTCATCCACATTCCATTTAGGATTTTCGTCCATTAAAATGCTTTTCAAAACGTTGCGGATTGCCTGTTCATCTTCGATTAATAAGATATTTGACATCGTTTAGATCGTTTATTTTTATAAATTAAAATAGACTCAAAGATAATTGAAATTATTATTTTTGAGTCTACTTTTGATATAGATTTTAATACTTTTTTTAAGATGTTTTCACTTTTCGTGCATTTTCTAAACCTAATTCTTTAATAGAAACTTCTCTCATTTCTATTTTTCGAATTTTTCCTGAAATAGTCATTGGAAATTCTTGTACAAATTTCCAATATTTAGGACGTTTGAAATGAGCGATGGATAAACAATAAGCCTTCAATTCGTCTTCGGTTATAGTAATACCATCTTTCACTTTCACCCAAGCCATTACCTCTTCTCCGTATTTGATACTTGGAACACCAATAATTTGAACATCAGAAATTGATTCATGTTCGTACAAAAAATCTTCAATCTCTTTTGGTGAAATATTTTCTCCTCCTCTAATGATAATATCTTTAATGCGTCCAGTAATATTAATGTAACCATCAACATCCATTGTCGCTAAATCACCGGTATGCAACCAATTATTCTCATCAATAACTTGTGATGTCGCTTCCGGATTGTTCCAATATTTTTGCATGACGGAATAACCTCTTGTACAAAATTCACCAGCAATTCCACGAGGTAAAATATCTCCTGTTTGCGGATCAATAATCTTAATTTCTAAATGATCTTGAACTGTTCCAACCGTCGAAACTTGCTTTTCTAAAGGCGTCCCAATAATAGTTTGTGTAGAAACTGGCGAAGTTTCTGTCATCCCATAACAAATCGAAACTTCTTTCATATTCATTTTAGCTTGCACTTTCTTCATAATTTCAATCGGACAAGGCGAACCAGCCATTACACCTGTTCTCAAAGATGTTAAATCGAAACGATCAAAATTTGGTAATTCTAATTCCGCAATAAACATCGTCGGAACTCCATAAAGTGATGTACATTTTTCCATTTCGACTGCATTCAACGTTTTTGCTGGATCAAAACTATCCGAAGGAATCACCATACAAGCGCCATGCGAAGTACATGCCATATTTCCAATTACCATTCCAAAACAATGATAAAACGGAACAGGAATACAAACACGATCACGATGTGTATAATTTAATCGAACACCGATAAAAAATCCATTGTTCAATAAATTATGATGTGTTAGCGTTACTCCTTTTGGAAAGCCAGTTGTTCCAGATGTATATTGAATATTTACAGCGTCATCAAACTGAACAGCTTGCTCTATTTGATGCACTTCTGAAGTCGAAATTTCTTCTCCTTTAATCAAGAAATCATCCCAATTTTCTTCAAAAATGATGATATGTTTTAGTGATTTCGAATTCTCTTTTACATTGTTCAACATCACTTTATATTCACTTGTTTTGAAACTTAAAGCAGCGAAAACAGCCGAAATTTCCGCTTGATTTAATACAAACTCGAGTTCATTTTCGCGATAAGCAGGATTCAAATTAACCAAAATCATTCCCACACGAGCCGTTGCATATTGTAACAACGTCCATTCTGCACGATTTGGCGCCCAAATACCTACGCGATCACCTTTTTGCAAACCAATAGCAATCAATGATTTTGAAATTTGTTCAGTTTGTGAATAAAACTCTGTGTACGTCGCTCTATAATTTTGATCAACGCAAACCAAAGCCTCTTGCTGCGGATATTTTGCAACTGTATTTCGTAAATTTTCGCCAATCGTTTCTCCTAAAAGAGGATATTGTGATGCCCCACTTGAGTATGATAAGTTAGAAATCATGTGCTTATATTCTATGTTTTTAAAATTACTTTCCAACTCAAACTTAACAACGATTTTCAGGAAAATAAATTTATCAGATACAAGATTCTAAATTTCTAAAAGAATCGTATTTTTTTATTAAAATCGGAAATAAATTCAAAAAAATGAAGGTTTATTTTTAACAAATACTTAAAATAACTCCATCAAATTATCCTTAAATTGTAAAAAATTACTGAAAAATGAATACAATAAACCACGACAATTATACTTCTATTTACGATGGAATAGAAGTTGTAGATGCTTTACAGACACGTATTGCTGATATCAAGAAAACATTAATAATTGTAACAGAATTAGATAAATGGGATTATGCGTATGCAGAAGGAAAATGGACTATCAAAGAAATGATACAACATTGTATAGATTGTGAACGTATTTTTTCTTATCGTGCGCAACATATTGCGAGAGAAGATTCGCAAACGTTGAGTTTCTTTGATGAAAATGCCTATGTATTGACTTCGAATGCAAATGAAAGAAAGCCTGAAGAATTGATAAAAGAATGGATAAATTTGATGAAAGCAACTTACTTTCAGTTTGAATCTTTTAATGATGAAACATTAAACAAAATAGGAAAAGTTGGTGATCGAGAGTTTTCTGTTGAGAAAATTGGTTATGTTATGGCTGGTCATTCCATCCATCATATGAATGTGATTAATGAACGATATTTATAAAAAAATCAGCTTCTTAGAAGCTGATTTTTTTTATAAATTATTTGAATTGAGTTCTTCTAATTTTAAATATTGTTCTAATTCATTTTCTGATTTGGATAAAGTTTTTATCATTAAAATAGTCAACAAAATAGAGATTAAACTAACAACATCACTAAACAACATTATTTTTTGATTATCTAATATTTGTTCTAAAGAAGACAAATTATATTTAGTTGCTATTCGAGTAACAATATTATCAACCCAATATACTATCCACCAAGCGGTCAAAATTGAATAATTATTTGGATTAGAATGATGATTTTCATTGAATTTATGAAGTAAATAATCATATTTCAAATCGATTTCTTTTGCTATTTTTAGAGGTTTTACAAAATTAATGATTGGTATTACAAATCCCCAAAAAGCCATATTATCATTATTTTCAATAGAAAGACCAACCCTTTTTAAATTTGCATACGCTCTACGAAACCATAATACAAAGAAAATCATCGTAACTATAATTGATATCCCTTGCATAATTCCTGTAATTCCATAAATCCCTTCTATGACAGAAATGTCCTCTACCTCAGAATTTACGAACTTATCCAATTCTATGTAATAATAAATACCAACAAAAAAAGATAGCAAAGACGTTCCTAAAGCAATATAGAAACTTAAGATAACATTATTTTTACGTTTTAGATTTGATTGATAATTCTCAAAGTTTAATTCATTTTCATTCATATGTTAATTGTTTTATTTTGGCATCACATTGTAAGTCGGATCTTCTTCGATATTAACTTCGATTACGCTTTTTGCATTTTCTAATAATCGAATAGAATCTTTACTCAAATGTCGCAAAATTACAATTTTGTCTTGTTGTGCATATTTAGCTGTAATAATATTTAAAGCTTCAATTGCACTCATATCAACTATTCTACTCTCTTTCAGATCTATAACTATTTCTTTTGGGTCAGAATTAATTTCAAATTTCTCTAAAAAAGTAGAAGTTGAACCAAAGAAAAGAGGTCCATAAATCTCATATATTTTTCGTCCATTTTCATCCACAGTTTTTCGTGCTCGAATACGTTTTGCATTATCCCAAGCAAAAACCAATGCTGAAACAATAACACCAACAAAAACAGCCAAAGCAAGATTATGTAACACAATCGTGATAATCGCCACCAAAATACTCACAAATACATCCGATTTTGGCATTTTTGTTATTAATTTAAAAAAGCCCCATTTAAAAGTCGAGATTGCAACCATCATCATTACACCTACAAGTGCTGCCATTGGGATTTTCTCAATCACTGGAGCGCCAATTAGAATAATAATCAAGATTGTTATTGCGCCAATTGCTGGTCCTAATCTCGAGCGAGAACCTGCGTCAAGATTAACAAACGTCTGAGCAATCATTGCGCAACCTCCCATTCCACCGAAAAAACCGTTTGTAATATTTGCCGCACCTTGCGCCAAACATTCTTTATTCGACGAACCTTTCGTTTCAGTCACCTCATCCACCAGCGTAAGCGTTAGCAAAGTTTCGATTAATCCAACCGAACCCATAATAATCGAATAAGGCAAAATAATTTTCAAGGTTTCTAACGTAAATGGAACACTCGGAATATGAAAACTTGGCAATTCTCCTTTGATACTCGCAATGTCGCCAACAGTTTTTGTATCAATATTAAATCCGATAACCAATAGAAAAGTTACAAGAATTGCAACCAAAGAAGCTGGAATGATTTTCGTTAATTTCGGAAAGAAATAAACTACCAGAACTGTAATTAGCGTCAATCCTGCCATCGTATAAAAAGGTGTACCGCTCAACCAACTCGTTATTCCGTTTGTAGTTGATTTGAATTGCTCAATTTGCGACATAAAAATAACAACCGCCAAACCATTCAGAAAACCATACATCACAGGTTGAGGAATTAAACGAACAAATCTTCCTAATTTGAAAACTCCAACCACTATCTGAAAAACTCCTGCTAAAGCAACCGCAGCAAAAATATATTGTTCGCCATATGTTGCATTCAACGCGATTAAAGTAATAACAGTAGCACCTGCTCCCCCCGAAACCATTGCTGGTCTTCCTCCGAAAATAGCTGTTACGATTCCCATGATAAAAGCACCATACAAACCTATTAAAGGTGATAAACCAGCTAAAATTGCAAACGAAAGCGATTCAGGAATCATTGTCATGGCAACAGTTAAGCCAGCTAATATTTCGTTTTTATAATTTATTTTTTGATTGAATTTTAAATATTCAGCAATCGACATGAGAAGTTTTTATTTGATGCAAAAGTAACAATTACTACACATCTAAAATTAGTAAAAAGCTAGATAAAATATCCAATTACATACTAATGATTAAAGTGATTCAACAAATCAAAATAAGCAATAATTAAATCAACTTTACAAATGTTAAAAATTTCATAATAAATATTTAACAATTAGGATATATAGCAAATGTATTTTTGAGGAAATTAATTTCTCATGAAACATCTTTTAAAACTCTCCTTATTTATTTTAGGTCCATTTGTTTTGGCTCAAAGTGGCGTTATTTCGGGAAAAGTTGTAGATTCTAACGATCAATTTTCGTTACCTGGAGCTACAATTCGCATCGAAAATTCGAATAAATATACCGTATCTGATCAAAATGGTAATTATCAATTTCTAAATCTTACACCTGGTGTTTATACCATTTATATTGATTATTTAGGATACGAAACCATTTCCAAGCAAATAGAAGTTACCGAAAATAAAACGGCTGTTATTGATTTTTCTTTAAATGCAGGTTACAACGAACTGAATGAAGTTGTTGTGGTTGGAGATTATTTAAAAGGGCAAGCAAAAGCATTGAATCAACAAAAAAATAACGGAAATATTACCAATATTATTTCTTCGGATCAAGTTGGTCGTTTCCCTGATTCTAACATTGGTGATGCGTTGAAACGTGTGACTGGAGTAACGATGCAAAACGATCAAGGAGAAGCCAGAAACATTATCATTAGAGGTCTTTCGCCTGAGCTAAATTCGGGTATGTTGAATGGAGATCGTATTCCATCTGCCGAAGGTGATAACCGAAATGTACAAATGGATTTGATTCCTGCGGAAATGATTTCATCTATCGAAGTGAACAAAACTTTGACACCAGATATGGATGCAGACGCAATTGGTGGAGCTGTAAATTTGATTACGCGTGCTGTTCCAAACAAAGAGCGTATTTCTATAACGGCTTCTGGTGGTTATGCACCAATTCGCGAAAAAGGCTTGTACAATTCAGCTTTTTTATATGGAAATAGATTCTTTGACAAGAAATTAGGTGTGGTTGTTTCAGGAAGTTATCAGGTTCAAAATTTTGGTTCGGATAATATCGAAGCAGTTTGGGACAAAGATGAAAATAAAACCTATTTGTCACAATTTCAGATTCGTAAATATGACATTCAACGCGTAAGAAGAAGTGCGTCTTTTTCGGCAGATTATAAGTTTAATGAAAACAATAGAATTGATCTTTCTGCTATTTACAATTGGCGTGACGACCGAGAAAATCGTTATAGAGTAACTTATCGCGATTTAGAATTTGATGAAAAAACAGGAACTTACAAAGGAAATATACGTCGCCAAACAAAAGGTGGAATTGATAATAACCGCAATAAAAATACGCGTTTAGAAGATCAACGTGTTTACAATGTTTCGTTACGAGGAGAGCATTTATTATCACCAAAAATGGATATGGATTGGGCTGTTTCTTACTCAAAAGCGAGCGAAGACAGACCAAATGAGCGCTACATTGATTATCGTGCAAAAGGTGTTACGTTTAATGAAGATTTATCTGATGCAAAATATCCAAATGTAACAACAACTTCTGCAGAAGATTTGACCAAATTCAAAGTTAGTTCGTTATCAGAACAGCACAATTATACAGATGAAACAGAATTTGGTGCAAAGCTTAATTTCAGAGTTCCCTTAAGTGTTATCCCAAATCAGAAAGGACGTTTACGTTTTGGTGGTCGCCTTCGATTGAAAGACAAAGAGCGCGAAAATATTTTCTATTCGTACGAAAGCATAGATGGAATGGGAAATTTGAGTACTCAAAATCCTGTAAATTGGTCAAGCAATCGTTTCAATGCTGGTAAAAAATATCAAGCTGGATATTTCTATTCAAATCATCAATTAGGAAATTTAGATTTAAACAATACAAATCTATTCAAATCTAACTTAGAGCCTTCTAAATATCTAGCCTCTAACTATAAAGCGAAAGAATATATTTCGGCAGGATATATTCGTTGGGATCAAGATTTATCATCTAAAACATCTTTAATAGTTGGTGTTCGTATCGAAAATACTTCGATAGATTATACAGGGAATTATGTACAAGATGAAGAAGATTTAATTGGAGAAATCAAGCACAAAAACGATTATACCAATGTTTTACCAAGTCTTTCTTTGAAACATAAATTTACAAATGATTTTATTCTGAGAGCAGCTTTCACAACAAGTATTGCACGACCAAATTATTACAGTTTAGCGCCTTTTGTAAGTGTTTTGAAAGAAGATGCAGAGCTTTTTGCAGGTAACCCAAATCTGAAAGCGACCTATGCCATGAATTATGATTTGATGGTTGAAAACTATTTCGAAAATATCGGAATTGTTTCGGGAGGATTTTTCTACAAAAAATTAAACGATTTCATCTATACCTACAAAAACAATACATTTACAACAAATGATTTCCAAACGCTTTTTCCTGACATAGCAAACCCAGTTCCTGCTGGAGAAAATTGGAAAATGACACAAGCTAGAAATGGAGATCACGTGAATGTTTTCGGATTTGAGGTAGCATTTCAGCGTCAATTAGATTTTATTCCAGGCGAATTTTTCAAACATTTGGGAATTTATCTTAACTATACATACACCGATTCAAAAGCGAAAGGAATTACCAATGAAGATGGTGATTTGAGAAAAGATCTTGATTTACCTAAAACAGCTCCACACATGTTCAATGGTTCGTTAGCATTCGAGAACAAAAAGTTTTCTGCACGTGTTTCGGTTAATTATACTGCCGCTTATTTAGACGAGATTGGTGGAAATGCTTTCGAGGATAGTTACTATGACAAACAATTATTTTTAGATGCAAATGCGTCGTATAAATTCTCGAAGCAATTACGAATTTTTGCAGAAGCAAACAATTTAACAAATCAACCTTTACGTTACTACCAAGGAGTTTCGAGTCAAACAATGCAACTCGAATATTATCAACCACGTTTTACTTTAGGTCTAAAGTTTGATTTCTAAACAATTATGAAAAAAATATTCATCACATTATCACTCTTCACTATTCTATTTTCTTGTGAATCCTCTAAACTGGCTCCAATTCCTACAAATGCAGTAAAACCAACTGTTACAACACAGCAAACACCAAATGATACTGATGATCCTGCAATTTGGATCAATTATCAGAATCCAGAAAAATCACTTATTATTGGAACAGACAAACAAGAAGAGACGGGCGGTTTATATGCCTATGATTTGAATGGTAAAATCGTGAACCAAATCGTTCCACTTAATCGTCCAAATAATGTAGATGTAATGTACGGTTTTCCTCTGAATGGAAAAAACATTGACATTGCAGTGCTTACCGAACGTGCAAACAATAAAATTAGAATTGTTTCGCTTCCAGATTTTAAATTGATTGACAATGGCGGAGTCGAAGTTTTCAAAGACGAAACATTACGAGACCCAATGGGAATTGCGCTCTACAAAAGCAAAAACAACAAGTTTTATGCAATCGTTGGTCGTAAAGACGGTGTAAGTGGCGAATACCTACATCAATATGCATTAGAAAACAAGAACGGAAAAATAGAAGCAACTTTAGTACGCAAATTTGGAAATTATTCGGGTAATAAAGAGATTGAAGCCATTGCTGTTGATGAAGAATTAGGCTTTATTTATTACGCTGACGAAACAGCAGGAATTAGAAAATATTATGCTGATCCAGAAAAAGGAAACGAAGAAATTGCATTTTTTGGGCAAAAAGATTTTAAACGCGACCACGAAGGAATTGCAATTTATAAAACCAATGCAACAGATGGCTATATCTTAATTTCGGACCAACAAGCAAATTATTTTAATGTATACAAACGACAAGGTGAAGCTTCAAATCCGAATGAACACAAATTGATTGCTAAAATCCCAGTTTCTACTATCGAATGTGACGGAGCTGATGCAATTAACTTCAATTTTGGAACTAAATTCCCAAAAGGTTTCTTTGTTGCCATGAGTAACGGTAAAACATTTCAAGTTTATGATTGGCAAATCATTCAAAACGAAATTGATAAACAAGCGAAATAATTAGACATTTAAACATAAAAAAATCCGAGTTGTTGACTCNNTTTTGGTTTTATGTAATCACATGTTTTGATAAAATGATGCTATCTATTATCTTAATTTGCGATGTAATAAAAGAATTCATCATCTATTTTTTTTGAAATCATTATTTCAAAAAGATGACTATTCATTTCAATATTTTTTGTTTTGGAAAAATAAAAACCATAAGAATTATCCGTAAATCCATCTATTAAAAAGAAAATTCCATTTTCAGTTTTTACAATTGAATAGATATTAATCTCAATCATCTTTTCTAAAATTTGTTTTTGAAGAGAATCAAAATTATATTTCTTTTCAATTTTAACTTTTGTTGAAATCGGAAAAGGTGATTTGTCTGGTATTATAAATGACCAATAAGAATCATTTTCTTTAAAAATGTTATCAATTCTTTGTAATGTATTTTGATTTAGAAATAATTGATTTTTACTTTTTCCAATTAATGATACTAATGTTTTAAATTTATTGATATTGTCATTCAAAAATGTAATATTTGAATTTTCATCAGTTTGTCCCTGTCTTAAGAATTGATTCGGTTTATCTCTTGCTTCAAATTCTGTTAATCCATATCGTTGTGAAAAACCACCCCAAAAGAAATTTGTAACTTCACTTGACGTTCTAATTGATTCTAAAGCCCATATCTTTTCATATTTAATTGGTCTTATATCCCATTTAGAAAAAGGTTTAGAAAACTCTAGATAAGTTTCAATTGCAATTTTATTATTTACAGTTATACTATCCAAGTAATTAAATAATTCTAAATCATATTTTTCAGTTTTGTTTAAATACTCTTGACTTAATAGTGAAATTGATAAAGCGGAGAAAAATATTGTAAAAATCTTTTGCATAGAATTTGGAAAGTTTCTGATTATCTAAATTAAACAAAATACTTAAACAAATCAGTATAATATTGTTGATTTGATTGATAACTTAATTCAAATCCGTCGTTTTTATCCAACCTTTCGTTATTCTATTTCCGTAAAATGTACAATAAGCCCAATTGCCTTCTATCCTATCAATGCTCACAAAGTCATTTTTAACTAAATAAGCTTTCAGTTTTTTATTTTCTAATTTCTCCGAATAAAAATAGGTTTTATCTGTCACCACATATTTTATTTGCTTCCATTCAGTTTTTTTCATCATATTAAACAAGACAGGCTCATCGGCAAAATGTTGAACATTCCAGCAACCTCCATGTTCACTAGAAAGCTTAATTCTTATTGCTTTCTCTCCAATAATTTCTATTTCTCCCTTTATTGCATCTTCTTTTTTATCTTCAGGATAATATGTCAATACAACAAATTTGTTATTTGTAACCTGCCCTTCTATGTAAAATATATATGAAAAATTAGGCCTGCTTGTTTTTTCATTCCAACCTGTGTAATCTTCAAAATAACCAGTTAGCTTTTTTGTTTTTTGGTCAAATGCTAATTTAAATCCAAATTCGTATTCTCCAGATTCTATAGTCTGACCAAACAAAAAATTTGACATCAAAAAAAGAGCAATTGTGATTAATATAGTTTTCATATAGCTTAGGATATTATTGTAAAAAGAAAATGACTACAAACTATCATTTATAACCATTCTTCTTCAACAATTCTAAATAATTAATCGTGTCAAAATCTAATTCTGATTGTTTATGATGTTCGCAATTGTTTACGATTATTGGAAATTGATTCATCGTATCCGCATCAGTCATAAGCGAATATGTAGGTTTTTCATTCATATAAGTTTCCTCAAAAATGGCTATTTTTTTATTCTCATCAATAAGGTAAATCTTAATCTTCCAATCCTCAGAACCCTTCAACTCAAATTCATATTTGTTTGAATCTACTTTCTTTTGTGATACAATTTTATTTGCAAAAGGTCCTTCCATCGTCCAATTAACTAAAGCCGAGTCATTTATTGCAATTTGATGATTAAGAAAATCACACGATTTATATACATAATAGTCGTTTTTGTACCTATGAAGTTGAATCCAATTCTTTATCTCCAAAATAGGTTTTTGAGATTGAAATGTAGCACCTTCCTCTTTCAATTTATTGTAAGAAAAGTTATAAGTATCATCATTCAAATAATTATAATTAAAATAAGAAACCTTCTTATAATCAACACTATTCTTGTTATTATCGTTATAAATAGATTGCTTACTACCTAATTTTTTGTCTTAGAAAATAAAAATAGTATCAGATGTTGTGCGTAGAATTTCATTCTCAGTAGTATTTTTATAACAAGAAAAAATCGTAAATAAAATCGAAGAAAGATAAAATAGTATCAGATGTTGTGCGTAGAATTTCATTCTCAGTAGTATTTTTATAACAAGAAAAAATCGTAAATAAAATCGAAGAAAGATAAAATACATGTTTCATTGACGCATTTTTTAAGGTTGTAGATGTTTAAAAAAGTATTCATAAGATTTAGTCAATACTCTTTCATTTACACTAATTTAAAGAAAAAAACAATATAAATAGCGATGACTAAATATTTCTACTTTTTCTATTGTACTTTAAATCCCATATTTTATTAATATAATGTAAATGTTTACGCAGTTTTTATTTGAACTGGGATATTCTGTATTTTACTTCTTCATTGGAATGATAATTTTCTTTATGTTTTTTTCCTATATTAAAACTTTCTTCATCGAAACAACTAACAATTGCTTCAATCAATGCTTTTCCATAAGTATGTTTTCTATAGCTATCAATAACATGAAAACCCGCAAATGTAATTTCAAAAATAAAATCTAAGTCATCTCCCTTTAAAGCAGACATATAAGAACTAATAAAATCAGCATATACTTTTAGTTCTTCAATATGAATTTGATAAAGTTCTTTTGGGAAAATTCTTTCATCTACATTCCAATCTATATTTGAAGTATAAGAAGAAAAATCTTTATTTACTTCATTTTTATAATTTTCTAATTCATAAATATTAAGCTCAATGAATCCATATCTGTCATGCCCCATCCATTTTTGCATTCCGTGACGCTTTTTTAAATCCCAATTAATAATTTCGTCATTTATTGAGAATAATCTTCTAGAATTATAAATCTGTCTGTTAATTCTTTCCATTTTGTAGAGTAAGAGTATTGATATAAAATTGAGTACAACGGAAAAAGTATTGACTAAATACAGGCTTTCAAAAAACTAAAAGTTCAGACCAAGCCAAGCCGATGCTTTTTCAGATTCTCTAAAATAAGAAAAATACTATATAAAAAACAACACTACGTAATTAGCTCAATTTTTTCTCTTGTACACATATTAACTGTGATTTTTTATTTCATCCCAACTTTTTAATTTTAGTTGCGTTTCTTCTTCTAAAATTTTAAAAAATCTACTCATAACCCAAGAATTTGGATAATTACCACAAGTAAATTCATTTATATTCATTCTTTTTCTTAGAAGAACTCTATCCCAAGTTTCAAAATTGTTTCCCGAAATTATTTGTGATTTATATGAATTAATAAAAGCCAATATTTTCTTTTCTTCTTCGGTCAAAATTTGCTTTGCCCTTTCTTTAAAAAATATAGCACCATCTATATAAGCTCGAATACTCGAAACTCCACGGATACAAAACAATTCAGGTCGTTCGCTTATTGCTTTTATTTGATCAATATCCAAAATCACTTTATCCTTCTCAACGATAGTAGAATATTCAATCGGATATGCTTTTTCATACTCAAATAGCAATGAATAAAATTTCAAAAAAAGTTCTTTTTCATCTTCCACACCAAAACCTAATGCCCAAGTCCAATTTTCGCTTAACGCAAGTTTAATCGAAGTCTTATTCTCTACAAACTCTCTAAAGCTCGGCATTTTTGCAAAGTCCTTATTTTCAAAATTTTTCTCCTCAATATTCTTTTCAAAGTTATTCCACATAAAACAATATAAAAGATTAAAATTTCTTTGTCCAATAAACGGATAAGGGTTATCATATATCTCTTTTAAGAGTTCTATTTCATGAATTGTTCGCATAAAATTGTTGTTAAGAGAAAAAGTATTATAAACTACATACAAAATTGTAAAATCTCAAAAGCAGCGGCGTGTAAATATTACAAATCTTTCTATTATACCTATAATTCCGCATTTTGCTAAGACAATTTTAGATGCAGCCATTTTAATTAGGACTTTTTTCTCGTTCTTTTATTCGTTTTTCTTGATATTCATTAATTTTTTTTACAGCATCCATAGTCAAAACAAATAGATTGTCTGTGTTAATATTCCAAATACTCATGTAATTTTTTGAAATCACGTTGTGTTGTTTCCAGCCAGTTGCTTTTCCATATAACATTAGCGTACAGATATCTGTTGCAGTAATAAAATCTCCTGTATCTGGCAAATGAGAATGCATAGTCATTTCAACTTCATCACCTTTTTTGTAATTGATTGGAATTATATTTTTGTGAAGAGCTTTAGCTGATTTTAAGTTGTTTTTTTTGTCAAATGTTAAAAGATAATCATTACCAAAGATAATAACACCATTCACTGAAGGTCCAGTTAATACGTATACTTTATTTTCTTTTTTATCAATCAATGGTATTAAATTCAAATTTGTATTTTGATAAGTTTTGAAAATCGTATCATTTTGAATGATATTTAATGCTTTATTTCTAAGCAAATAAATTTCACTTTCTCCTTGTGTTAAATATCTTTCAGTTAAATCAATATTTGCTTTTTCTAAATTAAAAGTATCATCAAATTTGATTGTTCCAATAATTTTTGGAGTTTCAGATTTTGAGAAAAAAACGTTAATATTTTCATCATTTTGAGTATAGGAAAAATAACCACCTATATTATCTCTATTTTGATACTTAGACAAAAATAAATCAGTTCCATGCCATGATGACATTTCCGATTTATAAAGTCGCTTTCCCTCTTCAATAATAGGTTTAGTTAATTTTTCAGTATTTTGACTATACGTTTTTATACAAATTAATAGTGACAAAAAATAGATAACTCGTTTCATTCGTGCGGTTGTTTTATGTTGTAACTAATGTTGTTTTTACGAAGTAAAATATAGTATAGTTTCGTGAAATATCCCTATGTCTACATTTCGTAAAATGTAAAACTAATTTACAAAAAAATCACAATCAAACCCTTTGTTGTGAAATTAAAATATCCCAAATTTCCTCCCACTTTCATTCGTGTTTTCTTCGACCGTTCTTCGACGAGAATGCCGTTTTTCCGAAG
>NZ_DKHL01000006.1:23042-23377 GCF_002453775.1 Empedobacter sp. UBA6745 | reverse complement strand
AAACAGTGAATCTTCCTTTTGCATTCGCTCCATTTTTAGTCGTTACAATTACAACACCATTCGATCCGCGTGAACCATAAATTGCAGTGGATGAAGCGTCTTTTAAAATATCAATTCGCGCAATATCTTGAGGATTTAAAAAATCTATATCAGAAGTAGGAACTCCATCTACAACAAAAAGAGGCTTAGAATCTGCGTTCATAGAATTGTTCCCTCTAATCACAATATCAAAACCATCCCCAATTCTACCTGTAGAAGTAGAAATCTGTACACCAGGCACATTTCCTTGCATCGCTTCCATAGGATTAGTCATACTTCTTTCAGTCAGTTTAGAA
>NZ_DKHL01000006.1:0-22950 GCF_002453775.1 Empedobacter sp. UBA6745 | reverse complement strand
ATCCAATTACAACAACTTCTTCTAACTGTTTGTTTTCATTTTCTAATGGATTTAAAGAAAAATCAAAACTTTCTGTAGACTTAATAGGAATCTCAATTTGCTGATATCCGTCGTAAAGTATTGTAAGCGTAGCATCTTCTGGAACTTCAATTTCGTAGTATCCATTTTCATCTGTATATGCTTCTAAATCGGTTCCTTCTACAAAAACTTCTACTCCTGCCAAAGGTGTTTTTCCGTCAGTTGATTTTATTATTCCGGAAACAACCTTATTCTCCTGAGCAAAAGCTGCTATAGGTAAGAGTAAAAGGGCAAATAATGATATTTTAGACTTCTTCATAAAGTGTTAATTTTGTGCTTTTTAGTTAATTCATTATTAAATATATTTAAGTAATCGATTGCATTATTATATATTGATAGTTTTGTAATCGATTGCAAATTGATTTATTAAGTGTATAGAGTACACTAAAATATAACTATTTTTTTAAAATCAAACAAAATCTTAAAATTTTATAAAAAATAATTAATCTATTTGTTAATTATTGATATTTAGTGTAATATGTATTTATTTTGACTAATATTGATATATTCTCTAACTTGAATAAGCTAAATGGTTAGTTAAAATCATAATTCTTTTGATGACTTATTGAATTTTTAATTCTAAAAATATGTAAATTGAAGTAAATTTGTAATCGATTACAAATTGTTTTAGATTCTGAAAAAAAAGTTTTAGAACCATTGTAATTTATACATTACTATATAATACTATTGAGATTTAATTTATATTTACCGAATCTTGATAACGAACTTGAATTTTACCTTATTATGAAAAAAAGTGCTACAATATATGATATTTCTGAAAAATTGAATATTAGTGCAGCTACCGTTTCGAGGGCTTTAAATGATCATCCTAAAATTAGTCAGAAAACGAAAGAGTTGGTTATGAAAGCTGCTAAAGAGCTTAATTACAAACAAAATACTTTAGCACAGGCTCTAAAAAGTGGGAAGACAAATAATATTGGGATTATTGTTCCATATATTAATACAAATTTTTTCTCATCTCTAATTCGTGGGATAGAAGAGGAGTTGTCTCCACATGGTTACCATGTTATTATTTGTCAAAGTCACGAAGATGTAGATTTAGAAAGAAAACAACTAAATACATTATTGAATGCACAGGTTGATGGTATTTTTATGTCTGTTTCTAAAACGACAGAAGATATTTCGCATATTGAAGCTGCAAAAGAATCTAATACTCCAATCATATTTTTTGACCGTAAAAAAGATATTGCAGGTATCAGCACTGTAACAATTGATGATTATAAAGGAGGATACTTAGCAACCGAACATTTGATTAAACAAGGTTGCCGAAGAATTTGTCATTTATCTGGAGATTTACGTTTGGAGATTTATCAAAATCGTTACAATGGATATATCGACGCATTGAAAGATAATAAATTGACGTTTAAAGAAGAATATGTTTTTCCAATTAAAAGTTCGATAGAAGATGGAGTTGAAGCAATAAAAACATTGTGGAATTTATCATCGCCACCAGATGGAATTTTCTCAGCCAGTGATTATGCAGCATTGGGTGCTTGTCAACAATTGAAAAAGAAAAATATTAGCATTCCAGAAGATGTTGCAATAATAGGTTTTAGTAATGAACCATTTACACAATATATGGAATTGCCTATTAGTAGTGTTGATCAGACACCAGATATAATGGGAAAAATTTCCGCTCAAGTATTTCTGGAATATATGAACGAAAATTTTTCAGGGATAAGCATAGAAAAAAAGGTTGTTTTAAATCCTCAAATTCATATTCGAAAATCTTCGAAAAGAAAATAGGTTATAAAGAAACGCCTCTTTTCCAAGGGATAAAATCATTTTGATTTAAAATTTTAGCTTTTACTTTGACTTCACCGCTTGCAACTTTTATGATAAATTCTAAAAGCTCGTCAGCGGTTTCTTCAATTGTTTTATTTCCTGTGATGATTTCTCCTGTGTTAAAATCGATAATGTCAGGCATTTTTTCTTGTAATGCTGTGTTCGAAGAAATTTTTACAACAGGAGCAACAGGATTTCCTGTAGGCGTTCCTAAACCTGTTGTGAATAAGACAATATTAGATCCAGTTCCGACTAAAGCAGTTGTACATTCTACATCATTTCCTGGCGTACATAGTAAATTCAATCCAGGTTTTTTGATATATTCTGTATAATCTAACACATCTTGAATAGGAGAGGAACCTCCTTTTTTGGCAGCACCAGCAGATTTCATCGCATCTGTTATTAATCCATCTTTTATATTTCCTGGAGAAGGATTCATGTCGAATCCAGAACCCGCGGCGACAACAGAATCTTCGAAATCTTTCATTAATTGTAAAAATCTTTCGGCATCTTTTTCGTTAACACAACGATTGATTAATTCTTGTTCAACTCCGCACAATTCGGGGAATTCGGACAAAATTGTTGTGCCTCCAATTGCAGCCATAATATCTGATAAATAGCCTAAAGTTGGATTAGCAGAAATACCAGAAAAACCATCTGATCCTCCACATTCTAATCCTAAAACTAATTTGGATAATGGAGCTGGTTTACGTTCAATTTCATTGGCTTTTTTGATTGCTTCGAACGAATCTTTAATAATTCCGTTTAACATATTATCAACTGTTCCAGATTTTTGTTGCTCATAAACGATAATAGGTTTTTGACTATCAGGATTGATTTTATGCAAAGCTTCTTTAAAAATATCAACTTGTAAATTCTGGCAACCAAGGCTCAAAACTGTTGCACCAGCGACATTAGGATTATTTACATAACCAGCAAGCAATCTTCCTAAAGCTTCAGCATCTTGACGAATTCCGCCACAACCACCTTGATGTGTAACGAATTTAACATCAATATTTTTGAAAACTCTTGTGTCTTCTTCACCTGTTTCTTGCTCATTTTCATCAGAATTCTGAATTAACGAACGTAAAAGCAATTGATGTTTAGATGGTTTTTCGAATAATAATTCTTTTTCGAAAACATCTTTCAAAATTTCGACATTTCTGTTTTCGCAAAAAACTAAAGGAAAAAACAACCAAATATTTTCAGTTCCAACCTGTCCGTCTTCTCTGTGATACCCCATAAATGTTTTATCTTTCCATTTATCGATATTTGGAGCAGTCCATGACGTTGTAGCCGTTTTCTTTTCGACTTTAGAACTTTGATGTTTTACATTTTCAGTCGTAATAACTTCACCTTTTTTTATGTTGCAAACGGCTTTTCCGACAGTAATACCATACATCGTAATCGTGTCATTTTCTACAAAATCTATTGCAGCAAATTTGTGTTTCGCATTTGTATCTTTCTGAATTTCAAATTCAGCATTATCAACGACTACAATTTCATTTGCTTTTAGGTCAACTAATGCAACAATTACATTATCTGTTGGATTAACTTTTATAGCTTTTTTCTGCATTTTTCTCTCTTAAATCGTTTGGTTGCTATACATTTCATAAGATTTTTCAATCCCATATTCATCAATTAGTCGAAGAGCTTTTTCAACTTCATTTTCTAATTGATTCACTTTTGTCAAATCTTGTTCCCAAAAATTTATATTCTTCAAAACAGAATTGCTTATTTGTTGATAATCATTGTCTTTCCAAATGTTTTTAAACTCATTTATAATTGCTTCATCATCATTTACAGGTAATTTTTGATTGTTCCAATCACCTTTGTAAAAACGAATTAAACAAGCCAAAGAAAATGTAATTCCTTTCGGAATTTGATTAAATTTTTCTACATAATCTAATAAACTTGGTAGAACACGAACTTTGAATTTTGAGATAGAATTTAACGCAATACTTGATAAATAGTGCTTGATAAAAGGATTTCTAAATCGATCTAAAACATCTTCTGTATATTCTTTTAATTGTTCTTCTGGTAAATCAAGAATAGGAATAATTTCATTATAAATAATATTTTTAATAAAATTTCCAGCTAATTTGTTATCGATTGCATTACGAACAGTTTCTATTCCTAACATGATAGAAAAAGGAACCATTGAAGTGTGAGCTCCATTCAAAATTCTGACTTTAGAAGTACGATAAGGCGCTATATTTTCGACAAGCAAAATCTGTTCATTTGCTTTACTTAAAGGAATCTTTTCTTCTAATTTTTCATCACCTTCAATTGCCCAAAATAAGAACGCTTCTGAAACGACAATCAATTCATCTTCATAGTTTAATTGATTTGTGTAGCTCTCTAAATCATCTTTTGGAAAACCTGGTACAATTCTGTCTACTAATGTATTATGAAAGTTATTTGAAGTGTTAATCCAAGTGATAAATTCATCTTCTAAGTTCCACAATTTTGCATATTCTAAAATATAATCTTTCAGAATAATGGCGTTATTCTCAATTAATTCACATGGAATAATTGTTAAGCCTTTGTTATTATCTCCATTAAAATAAAGATATCTTTCATATAAGAACGCAGTTAATTTTGCAGGAAAATTTTCGTGTGGTGCATTTTCTAATTTATCTTCTGAAGGATTAAATACAATTCCAGATTCTGTTGTGTTAGAAAAAACAAATTCCAATTGATCTTCTTTTGCTAATTTCAAAAAATCTTGGTATTCTTTATAAGGATTAATAGATTTTTGAATCGCAGAAATAACACGATTTTCATCAATCAATTCACCTTTTTTAATTCCTCGAATAAATAAAGTGTACAGATTATCTTGTTCTTCAAAAGTATGAAATGAACTTCCAGAAGGCGTAACTTTTATGTTTGCGATTCCTGCATTAAAATTGGCATCTTTATTCAGTTTATCGATTACATAGTCTGTAAAAGCGCGCATAAAATTTCCACCTCCAAATTGAATAATTTTTATAGGAAGTTCATTTTCTTGATGATATAGTTTTTTATTTAATTTTGTTTTCAAGTTATTGAATTTTAATTGATTATTTAATCACTTTGTATTTTGGTACTAATATTTTCATGACAATCCATGCTGTTAAATATGCAACTCCACAAATTGTAAAAATGATCATATAACCTTTATTGATTCCATCAACTATAATTGCTCCTGATTTTTCTAAATCTGAAAGTAAATTTTCTGGTAATCTTTCGTTAATGTATTGAGGATATTTTTCTAATAATGGTATACCATCGATAGTTGTCCAGTTTTTGTGCGAATAATCAAATAAAACTCCTGATGATTTGTTGATCAAAAAAGAACCAATTCCACCAGCCATACCACCAATTCCAACTATTGTAGCAATAGCGCTTTTAGGAAACATGTCTCCAACAGTAGAGAAAATATTTGCAGACCAAGCTTGATGTGCTGCTCCAGCAATACCGATGATAATTACAGGAACCCAAAAAGAGGTTGCACCAAGAGGTTGAGCTAATAATGCCAATAATGGAAAGAAAGCAAAAATTAACATTGCGCGCATTCTTCCTGAATATGGATTCATATTTAATTTATCGACAAAATATTTTGGTAACCATCCTCCAATAATAGAAAGTAATGTGATGATATATAGAACAAATAAAGGTAAGGCACTTTGTGTGCTATCCATCTTGTATACTGAGCTTAAGTAGGCTGGAGTCCAGAAAAGATAGAACCACCAAACGCCGTCTGTCATAAATTTTCCGAAGATAAAAGCCCAAGTTTGTTTGTATTTAAAACATTCAGAAAATGTTAGTTTTCTACCTTCTGTAGATGCGCCTGTATTTTCTTCTATATCTTGTTGAATATATTCTAACTCAGCACTATTAACCTTTGGATGTTTGTGTGGTTCTTGGTACAAATAAATCCAAAATCCCATCCAAATAAATCCTAATGCTCCGATGATGATAAAAGCCATTTCCCAACCCATTGATTTTGCAATAAATGGAATTGTAAGAGGAGCAGCTAACGCACCAACAGTAGCACCAGCATTGAAAATACTTGTAGCAAACGCGCGGTCTTTTTTCGGGAAATATTCGGCTGTAGCTTTGATTGCTCCAGGGAAATTTCCTGCTTCACCGATTGCTAAAATTAATCGAGCAAAAATAAATAAGCTAACACTTGTTGAAATAATTAATGAAGTGTCACTTACTTTTTCTAAGACTTCTTTTGCTCCAGCAAATCCTAAAAACCAATTATCTGTAATAAATCCTGCCGTTGCAATTCCGCAAAAAGCATGTAAACATGCACCAATCGACCAAATTGCAATAGCATATAAGAAACCTTTTTTAGTTCCCATTTTGTCAATAAATCGACCCGCAAATAACATACTTACAGCATAAAATATTGAAAAAAGAGCGGTGATATTTCCGTAGTCATTATTATTCCAGTGAAATTCTGGAACTAAGTAATCTTTCCAAGTTAATGATAAAACTTGACGATCTAAGTAATTTATGGTTGTGGCAACAAATAGTAAACTGCAAATAGTCCATCTAAAACTACTTGGTTTAATGGAAGTTTCGTTCTTCATTTAGTGTGTTTTTGTGATTTATTATTTTGACTTCTTCCTTTAAATCATATATTTTTTAATTCTTTATAAATTTGTATTGATTCTCCAACTGTTCGTTCTATTTGAGAGTAATCATATTCATTCGATGAATTTTTTGTGAACAATTGTGATCCAATTCCAACACAATAAGCGCCAGCATTTATCCAACTTGCTATACTTTCTTTTGTTGGCATAACTCCTCCGCTTGGCATTATATCCGTCCAAGGCATTGGTCCGTTTACAGCTTTTATAAAATCTGACCCTCCAACTTGTGTTGCGGGAAATATTTTGATGATTTCTGCTCCTAATTCTTCTGCTAAAGATATTTCCGATACAGAACCACATCCAGGCATCCAAGCTACTTTTCTTCGGTTACAAACTTTTGCTACTTCAGGATTTAATGAAGGTGCAACAATAAAATTTGCTCCTAATTGTAGATATAATGCAGTAGTTGGTGCGTCTAAAACAGAACCTATTCCTAAGATTAATTCTGGTAATTCTTTTGCCGCATATTTATTTAATTCAGCAAAAACTTCGTGTGCAAAATCGCCTCTGTTTGTAAATTCAAATAATCTTGCGCCACCATCGTAGCAAGCTTTTATTATTTTTTTAGAAATTTCGATATCTTCATGATAGAAAACAGGAACAATTCCAGTTTCTTTTGCTTTTAAAGCGACTTCTATTCTTGTAAATCTTGCCATTTTTATCTTTTTATTCTTCCCCCAAAATTCCCATTAACTAACTCTAAAATATCATCAACAGAAGCTAAATTTGTGTCACCTAAAATGGTATGTTTCATTGCGCAAGCAGCATTTGCAAAGTTTAAAGCAAATTGATCATCATGATTAATCAAACCATAAATCAAACCTGCAGCAAACGCATCACCAGTTCCAATTCTATCAACGACGTGGTTGATTTGAATTTCTTCTGTTTCTAAATATTCATCATTAATCCAAGCTCTACCTTGTGTTGCTTGCGAACTTGCATTAATTCCAATTCTAACTTTATCAAATACTTTTTGAATTGATGGAATTTCTTTCATCAATGTTTTAGAAGCTTCAATAAATCCATTCTTATCCGTTGAGAAATTTGTTTCTAAAATTTCATTGATTTCATTCACTCCCCCAATAAAAATGGTTGAATATCCGATTAATTCTTTCAAAATATCTTGTCCTTTTTTACCGTAATTCCATAAATTACTTCTATAAGCAGGGTCAGTTGTGATGTTGATTCCTTTTGAATAAGCGAATTGTAAACCTTGCTTCAACGTTTCATAAGCAGATTCTGAAATTCCAGGTGTAATTCCTGTCCAATGGAAAAAATTACAGTTTTCTAAGGCTTTATTCCAATCAACTTCGTTTGGTTTTATATTTGAAAAAGATCCATTTAATCGATTATATGCAATACGACTTGGTCTGACGTCAGAACCAACTTCCAAAAAATATAATCCAAGTGGATGCTCATTTTTTGTGATAAATGAAACATCAATTCCTAAACTCTTCATGTAAGAAATAGCTGCATCTCCGACAAAATCATTCGAAACATTTGAGATGTGCTGCGTTTTACAACCAAAAGTTGACAAAGAAGCCGCAACATTCATTTCTGTCCCGCCAAAAAAGAATTCTACTTCTTTACTTTGTTGCAAAGTTTTATGATTTGATGGAGAAATTCTCATTAAAACTTCTCCAAAAGTCAAAATATTATTGCTCATAAATAGGTCTAAAAATCAAAATATTCTTTTGCATTGTAATAACAGATATCTGATATTGTTTTTCCAACTAATTCAATATCATTTGGTAATTCTCCATTTGCCATTTCTTCTCCGAATAAATTACAAATAACTCGTCTGAAATACTCATGTCTAGGGAAAGATAAGAAACTTCTTGAATCTGTCAACATTCCAATAAAGCAACTTATTAACCCCATATTAGATAAAGCATTTAGTTGTTTGATGATACCATCTTTTTGATCTAAAAACCACCAGCTTGAACCAAATTGTACTTTTCCTTTTACGCTTCCATCATTGAAATTCCCAATCATTGTTGCGAAAATTTCGTTATCAGCTGGATTCAAATTATAGATGATTGTTTTTGTCAATTTATCATTTCCATCTAGTCTATTTAAGAATTTAGAAAGATTGGCTGCTTGTTTAAAATCTCCGATAGAATCCCAACCTGTATCTGGCCCTAAAACACGATGCATACGAGCATTGTTATTGCGAAGTGCGCCTAAATGATATTGTTGAATCCATCCAAATTGATGATACGTTTCTCCTAAAAATAGAAGTAGGGCAGTTTTGAATTGTTCGATTTGAGTATGATTTAACGGTTGGTTATTTCTTTTTGATTCGAAAATTATATTGATTTCATTATCAGTAAATTCTTCGTAAGAAATATTATTTAAACCATGATCACATATTTTGCAACCGATTGCATTAAACGCTTCAATTCGATTATATAAAGCATCTTTCAAGTTTTGGAACGAATTAATTTCGAAACCAACAACTTCAGAAAGTTTATTAATATATGAATTGTAATCTTCATTTTCAATCAGAATTGCTTTATCTGGTCGGAAAGCTGTACTAACTTTAGTATTAAAATCGCTTTCATTCAGTGTTTTGTGATATTCTAACGTATCTGTCGGATCTTCAGTCGTACAAACCGTTTCAGCATTTACTAAGCTTAATAAACCTTGACAAGATTTATCTGCTTGTTGTAATTGAGCCGAAGTATTCTCAAAAATTTCTTTCGCGTTATTTTCGTTCAATAATTCATCGATTCCAAAATATCGTTTTAATTCTAAATGAGTCCAATGAAATAGAGGATTTCGAAGTGTATGAGGAACAGTTTTCGCCCAAGCTTCAAATTTTTCTAAATCTGAAGCATTTCCTGTGATACAATTTTCATTAATTCCTAACGTTCGCATTGCGCGCCATTTGTAATGATCTCCAGCAATCCATACTTTCGAAATATTTTCAAAAACTCTATTTTCTGCAATATCTTTCGGTGATAAATGATTGTGATAATCTATGATAGGAAGTTTTTCAGCATAGTTGAAATACAATTCCTCGGCATATTTATTTTGTAATAAAAATGTATCAGTTATAAATGATTTCATATAGTATTTAAATTTTACTCGTTTGATGGTTTACCTATTGTTGCTAAAATTCCTCCATCGACATAAATAATTTGTCCATTAACAAAATTACTTGCTTCCGAAGCTAAGAAAACCGCTGTACCAGCTAAATCTTCGGGATTTCCCCAACGACCTGTAGGTGTTCTGTTGATGATAAATTCGTTGAAAGGATTTCCATCAACACGAATAGGTTCTGTTTGAGAAGTTGCAAAATAACCAGGTCCGATTCCGTTAACTTGAATGTTGTGTTTTGCCCATTCTGTCGCTAAATTGCGCGTTAACATTTTCAATCCACCTTTTGCCGAAGCATAGGCAGAAACATTGTCTCGTCCCAATTCGCTCATCATCGAACAAATATTAATTATTTTTCCAGCTTTACGCTCAATCATTCCTTTTGCAACCAATTGTGACATAATGAAAGGACCAACTAAATCGACATCGATAACTTTTCTGAAATCTTCGATATCCATATCTACCGCAAGAACTCGTTTGATAATTCCAGCATTGTTGACAAGAATATCAATTTGACCATGATTTTTTTCGATTAACTCAACTTGTTCTTTTGCTTTCAGTTGATCAGTCACATCAAAAATATATCCAGTTGCAGTAAACCCTTTGCTTTTATAATATTGTAAAGCTTCTTCAAGTTTTGAAGGAGTAGTACTTGTAATAACTAATTCAGCACCAGCTTGCGCCAATCCTTCTGCCATTGCTAATCCTAAACCGTGTGTACCTCCTGTTATTAAAGCTATTTTTCCAGATAAATCAAATAAATTCATAATTCAATTACTTTAATTCATCCGTATTTACACCATCCATATCACTGTAATCCATATTTTCACCTGCCATTCCCCAAATAAAAGTATAATTTGAAGTACCTACACCCGAGTGAATAGACCATTCTGGCGAAATAACAGCTTGATTGTTTTGTAAGAAAATATGACGCGTTTCATTTGTTTGTCCCATAAAATGGCTAATCGATTGCCCTTTTTCTAAATCAAAATAAAAATATGCTTCCATTCGTCTTTCATGTGTATGAGCCGGCATTGTATTCCATACACTACCAGGATGTAATTCGGTCATACCCATTTGTAATTGGCAAGTTTCTAAAACACTATTTACAATCAGTTTATTAATTGTTCTTTTATTCGCATATTTAGAGTCGCCTAACTCAACAATTTCAGCTTCGTTTTTTGTTATTTTTTTAGTTGGAAAAGAGTGATGAGCTGGAGCAGAGTTGATATAAAATAAAGGCTGTTCGTTATTTACTTTATCAAAAACAATTTCTTTATTTCCTTTACCAATGTACAAAGCTTCTTTATTACTCAATTCGTATTCAGTTCCATCAATTGTAACTTTTCCTTTTCCACCAACATTAATAATTCCTAGCTCTCTTCTTTCTAAGAAAAATTCTGCTTTAAGATCTTTTGTAGGTTCCAGAGTTAGTGCATGATTAACTGGGTAAATACCACCAATAATCAAGCGATCATACATTGAATACACTAATTTCACCTGATCTTCTATAAATATATCAGGAATTAAAAAATGTTCTCTTAGTTCTTCAGTTGTATATTTTTTAACATCATTAGGATGATGTGCATACCTAAATTCAGAATTTATCATAATAGTTATTTATTAAAATTAATGTAATCGATTACATTTTATATTTAAAAAAATACATCGAGATGATGTTTTGTAAAAGTATTAAAAAGTTTTTTAATAATGTACATAAAACACTATAAAAAATTTAACTTAGAGGATTAAAAAAATTTAAGATTTTAAATCTTAATATATTAATTTAAATAAAATCTTTTTTTTAAAAAATTAATTTCAATTTTATTTAGTTTATGTTCAACAAAATATAAATTAATTTCTTAATTACCCTATGTCAAATGTAAATTGATATTTGTAAAATAAACTATAAATAACCTATATTTATAAGCTGGTTGTTTAGGCAATCATCAACCAATATTTAAAAAAAATTATATCAAAACACATGAGTCAATCACAAAAAACTAATTGGGGTCAATTTATCCCACTAGTTACAGTATTCTTCTTTTGGGGATTCGTTGCGTCAAGTANNATGAAATATTAATACCTGTTTTCAAAAAATCATTTGATTTATCTCAAGCAGAAAGTCAATTAGTAGCAGTTGCATACTACATCGCTTATACAGTCGGAGCTTTAATTTATATGGGAGCCTCTTTATTAGCAAAACAAG
Organism: Empedobacter sp. UBA6745; assembly: GCF_002453775.1. NCBI lineage: Bacteria > Pseudomonadati > Bacteroidota > Flavobacteriia > Flavobacteriales > Weeksellaceae > Empedobacter > Empedobacter sp. UBA6745. The sequence continues at coordinate 11,109 of NZ_DKHL01000006.1, read as the reverse complement.
ATTTAATCAATAAATTTGGGTATAAGAATTCATTATCTTTTGGACTTCTTTTATCTGCCATTGGAACGCTTTTTTTTATTCCGGCAGCCAATACAGGATCATTTCCTTTAATGTTAACAGGTTTGTTTACTGTAGGTCTAGGTTTTTCGTTGCAACAAACTGTTGCTAATCCACTTGCAATTGCTTTAGGAGATGCAAGTACTGGATCTCAACGTTTAACATTAGCGGGAGGTATTAATAACTTAGGAACTACAATTGGACCTTTAATTGTTGCTTATGCAATTTTTGGTGCGGGTGGAGAAGGAGAAACAACTTTGAGTATAGAAGCAGTTAAAATTCCATATTTGTGTTTGGGTGTTGCTTTTTTAGCTGTTGCCATTTTCTTGAAATTTTCGTCTTTACCAAATCATCCAGAACAAGAGGATGATAGTGCAATTACAACTTCAAAAAATGATAAATCATCAGCCTTAAAATATCCTCAATTATTATTAGGAATGCTTGCGATCTTCTTATATGTAGGTGTAGAAGTTTCTACTGTAAGTAATTTACCAGCATATATGCACAATGAATTAGGATTCGATATACAAGGAGTAACACCATACGTTTCATTATATTGGGCAAGTATGATGATTGGTCGTTGGGGTGGTGCTGCAGAAGCATTTGGTTTAGATAAAACAAAAACATTGGCTCTTAAATTTATAGCACCTTATTTAGCTTTTGGAATTTTCTTATTAGTTAATTACATTGCAGTACATGATTTGAAACCATTTTATTTATACAGTGTAATTATTTTAATAATGATTTTAGCTTCTTTATGGACAAATGGAAATCCTGCCAAAATGTTATTAACTTTCTCAATTATCGGAATTGTAGCATTATTAATTGGAATGAATACAACAGGTTTAGTTTCTATTTATTCTATTACAAGTGTTGGTTTGTTTTGTAGTACATTATGGCCTTGTATTTTTGCATTAGCAATTAATGGTTTAGGAAAAAATACTTCGCAAGGAAGTAATTTCTTAATTATGATGATTATGGGAGGAGGACTAGTAAGTATATTCCAAGGATATATTGCAGATTTAACAACTGTTCATTCTAGTTATATCGTTTGTATTTTATGTTTTGTATATTTAGTATTCTACGCAATTGCAACACCTAAAATTCTTAAAAAACAAGGAATTAATCTTGATGAAGTGAAATCCGAAGGAGGACATTAGGAAGATTCAATATTTAATAATTTAAATAAAAGGTTGTTTTGTAATGTATTACAAAATAGCCTTTTATATTTTATATGAAAAATATCATGTGGAATTATTTCTTTTTGTAATATTGTTAAAAATTATACATTATATTTGCGAAATAATTCTTATTGCTACCAAAACCAATTAGAACCAATTTATTTATGAAAAAAACTTTACTTAGTCTTGCACTAATAAGTATTACTTATTGTGCAAATGCACAGGTGGGTGTTGGAACTAACACACCGCAATCTACTTTAGATATTGTAGGAAAACCTACAGATACAGCAACTCCAGATGGTGTTATTGCGCCTCGTGTATCAGTTGCAAACTTAGATGCAAAAAATGCAGCTTACACTACTGCTCAAACTGGAGCTATCGTATATGTAAATGATATCTCTGCAAGTTCTACAGTGACAGCTACAGCTGCAATTAATGCAGTAGGATACTATTATTTTGATGGAACAAAATGGGTGAAATTTACTCCTGCAGTAGCAACACAAGACTTACGTTTAGTTGGTACAAATAATCACTTAACGCAAGATGCTGGTATTGGGAGTAATGGAAGTTCCTTAGGGACTGGTACAGATAATATTGCGATAGGAAGTAATACATCAAATAAAATTACGAATGCTTCTTCTACAATAGCGATTGGAGGAAGTGCTTTATCTAATCTAACATCAGGACAAGGAAATATAGCGATCGGAGTTCAAACTCAAGCTTCAACCACAACTGGTACATATAATACCGCAGTTGGTTACAATTCTTTGACACAACAAAACTCGTATGGTAATAGTACTGCTCTTGGTGCTTATGCAATGAATAATGGTTTTGGTAACAATAATACAGCTATTGGTGGATATGCAGGAGCTGGATTAGCACAAAATAGCGATAATACATTAGTAGGAGCTAATGTATTAAAAGCTAATGTAGGTACTAATCCTACAGGAAATACCCTTATAGGTTCTGGCATTAACCCAAATACTGCAAATATTACATATGCAAATGTAGTTGCATTAGGTAATAATGCTTTGCAAGATGTTACAAACTCAGCAACAGCTACAACGGTAAGTAACTCTACTTTTGTTGGTAGCAATGCTACATTAGACGCGACAGTAAACGCTGGAGCTATGTACGCAACAGCCATAGGTGCTGGGGCTGTAGTAGGTGCAAGCAACTCTATTGTTTTGGGACGACCACCTGTTTCTGGTGCTGCACAAGACAAAGTAGGTATTGGTACTATAAAGCCTACAGAAACTTTAGATGTAGTGGGTACTGCAAGAGTAAGTAGTCTTGCTAATACTGAAAATAAAATTGTAACAGCCGATACAAATGGTAAATTAGGGCTATTATCTGTAGCTGAGATAAATTCGCCGAAAGCATTTATCAATAGTTCTCAATCTGAAGCTATACAAATTATACCAATATATGATGGACCTTGTTATAAACCAAGTGATAGTACATCATCTTGTAGTATAAGAATTAATCACTATTCTTCTTGTACGGGATTTACAAACCCAGTTAGTACTGATATTATTGTCGTAAATAATATTAATACAGGAACTGGTAGTTACGGTACAACATGGTCTCCTAAATTTATTAATAATAAAAGTTTATCATCAGAACCTGTTATTACAGCTCCTAATTCTACTACCAATACTTATACAGGGACAGGTACTTTTGGAGGAACTTGTTATGCTAGTCTAAGAGCAACAGTTACTCCTGCAACTGGTAATGTGAAAATAGAATCAGTTAAACAATATATGTTTACGCATCTTAATTATTTGATAGATGTATCAAGATCAGCGCAATAATTAATAACAAATAAAATATTTACTAAAATCTCAACCATTTGGTTGAGATTTTTTTTGTTAACTCATTTATTATTAATAGTTTTAAGTATTAACCATAAAAACTTAAACAATTATGCCTATTACCAATCTAAACAACAAACACCTTTCTGCAGAGCAAGTAGTTGCTGTGCAAGATGCCTTAACAACATTAGAAAATGAATTGCAGGAGATTGATTTTAATTTAACTTCCGAAGATCGTAGAAAATATGGAAGCATCAACGAGCAAAACAAATTGGTTGTAAACAAAGTATATGACTACTATACCAATTAACCCAATTTAGCTGCGCCAGATGTAGATTGGGCGGAGTTTTTGAGAGATTATGAAAGTAGAGAAAATATAGAAACTATTTTGGCGCGCATCAATACATTAATAGATAAAGTATACAATGCCAAAATTTTGCATGATTTTGATAATTACCAAGCAGCATTAGAAGATTATTCGTAGACGGCTTATAAAGCAGGAAGCTCGGCAAGTGGTTACGAACAAAAACGTAGTGATTTGAAACAATTTTTTTCGAGTAGAGGAAGTACAACAACAGCTAATATACCAGCAGCTGAATAAGTAGTGGATTTTAGTTATATGTAATGTAGTCTTTTTGACTACATTTTTTTTGAGGTATATTAAAAGACTATTATTCTAGACATAGTTTGACGTCCCGAAACAAGCCAGCTTCCAAAATTACCCCGTCGACGTGGTTCGCGACGTATATTTTAGCCTTCGGGACGTGGTCAACGACGCCTTGGACGCCAAATTTGGCGTCAATAACGTCAAAATATACGTTACAAACGCCGTCAGCTTACTTCAGAACCACGTCAGCTACGTCTAGACGTGATCGACTATGTTTGAAACGCCAAATATTTTTTGAAAAGATGAAGAATGATAAAATACTTTGTCGTGTATTTCTAATTGAAATTTGTCTATTTGCTTGATTTTTCTTGTTTTATAAATTATTTGTATACTATAATATTTATAATATAGTATATTTGCCAAAAATAATATTTCTCTTAACTACCAACCAATTAGAAATATTACTATAATGAAAAAAACTTTACTTAGCCTGATTTTTTTAGGTTTAACTTGGTACGTAAATGCACAAGTCGGTGTAGGAACAAATGATCCTAAGGCTACTTTAGATGTTAGAAAATCTACTAATACACCTACAACTTCTGTAGATGGAGTAATACCTCCTAATATGACAAAAACAGAATTGGCAAATAAAGCTGCAGGTACATATGCTGCTTTACAAACGGGTGCGTTGGTTTATGTATCTGATGTTACAGGAGGGGCGTCTGGAGCAAGTCTGTCACAGGTAGTTCAAATAACTTCATCAGGTTATTATACATTTAATGGTACTGTTTGGATAAAATTATTAAATTCTACTGATGCAGATACAACAAACGATGCTTGGGTTAATAATTCTGCTAATACCCGTGTAGAGTTAGGAACTACTTCTAACGGTGTTACGAGAGTTGCTGGCACAGAGGTTGTTGCTACAGATGCTGGTAATTTAGGGCTTGGAATAGTAGCTCCAACAACGAAATTACATGTAGTTTCAGGAGGTACAACTACAACTCCATTATCTGCTGTTACAATAAATGATGGAACTCAAGCTCTAAATAGAGTTTTAACTTCTGATAATAATGGTGTTGCTAAATGGTCTGAAGTTACAGTAAGTAAAGTTAGAGGAGTTATGAGACCAGCCAATTCAGCTATTCAATTAATAGGTGGAGGGGCAGGAGTAACAACAAATAATAATACAATATCTTTAACAACAACGGTAGCAACAATAGATAAGATACATTTAGGTTCTTATATAGATTTAGATCCAGGTAAATGGGAGGTAGAAGCTAATGTATTGGTAAATCTTGGTTTACCTGCTAGTGTAGCAGGATTAAACTATGTTTTTAATAAATTTACTTTTACAGAAGAAACTACAGCTGTAGTGGTTAATCAATCTGGAGATTTACCTCTAACTTCAGAAAGTGGTTGGTTAATAGGAGGATCGACAGTGATTTTTGGAGGGTCTAGTGGATCAACAGATGCTTTTTATGCTGTTATTAACGGGAAGGTATTTATTACAAATACAAGTACAGCTAAGAAAAGATATTATTTAACACTCTGGCAAGGTTCTAGAAAATATTCTAATTATAGTAATGGTTCTACTACACAAGCTGCATCTGCTACAATATCAATTACAGGTCTAGGAAGTAGTGCTAATGGAGAAAATTATATTACTGCTCAAAAAATAAATTAGTGAGTTACAAAAAAAACTCAACCATTTTGGTTGAGTTTTTTTTATTTCTTACGATATGCCAATATTTTATCAATACGATTACCGTCTTTGTCTACAATTTCTAGCGTCAAATCTTCTACTTCTACCTTATCACCAACATTTGGAATGGTTTCGTATTTGTCCAAGAAAATCCCTGCAACGGTAACGTATCTATTTTCGATGTCTTCGTCTATATCAATCTCAAAAAATTTCTCGAATTCATAGATCGAAAATTGCCCATCGATCAACCATGTTCCATCTTCGCGTTCTACGATTTCATAATCTTCGTCTTGGTTCTCTGGTGTATCACCAACCAATTCATCCAAAATATCATTTATTGTTACAATACCAGCCGTTGTACCATATTCGTCCAAAATAATAGCGAAATGTGCTTGCGAATTCTGTAACATTTCCAACAACGGATAACTAAACGAATTCTCGTTGACAAAAATAGGTTTGTGTATAAATTTTTTCAGGCTAAAATCTTCCTTACTTACCCCAAACATATCTTTTAATTTCAAGATACCAACGATTTCATCCAAATTATTGTTCTTGGTAACGGGATAGGCTGAGTATTTGTTTTTCTTGACTTTAGCACGAGCTTTCTCATAATCATCCGAAATATCTAATGAAGCAATTTCTGAACGATGTGTTGCTAACGTATTCACACGACGATCTCCAAGCTCGAAAACACGTTCTAAGATTTCGTGTTCTTTTTCCTGAATTTCACCACCTTCTGTACTTTCTTTGATGATATTTTTTATTTCTTCCTCCGAAACAACTTCGCTGCTATCGTCTTTAATACCAAATAGTTTTAAGAAAAAATTATTGGTAACCGTTAATAACCAAACAAATGGTGAAGTGATGATAGATAACCATTTCATAGGTTTTGAAACAATAGTAGAAACCATTTCTGGAAATTTCATTCCCAAACGTTTTGGTAATAATTCGCCAAATACAATCGAAAAATAAGTGATAATTACCACCATAATAATTGGAGAAAGTGTTTTGGCGTAAGGAGCAATGAAAGCGATAGATGTTAAAAATTCTGTTAAATCTGCAGTCAATTTATCACCAGAGAAAACCCCTAACAAGATACCAATAAGGGTAATTCCGATTTGTACGGTTGATAAAAATTTGTTCGGATTCTCAGCAAGTTCCAAGGCAGTTTTAGCACCAGAACTTCCTTTCTTCATTTGATTTTCTAACTTAAATTTTCTTGACGAAACAAGTGCCATTTCTGACATGGAAAAAATTCCGTTCAATAAAATCAATACGATTATTATAACAATCTCCACTTTTATTCTTTAATTTTGATAAAACTTACTTTTTAATGGTTTAAAATATTGATAAACACATTATTATGTTTTTGTTTAAAATTTGTAAAGTGTTTCAAAAAAGGGCTTTTTTAAGCAGTTTTAGGACACTCTGGGACAGTTTAGGACATCTAATCTCACCCTATTTTACGCCCCGAAATGGGGTCGTAATTTTATAATTTAAACACAAATATAAAGTTTTTAAAATGATAAACTATCAATTAAAGTCGAAAGACACAAGTAAACAATCACCAGTTTTTGCGTACATCACTGGTGTATTTTCGCAATCACAAGAACGGCTTAAGGTATCTATTGGTAAATCAATCTTTCCACAAGATTTTGGAGACGTTAGTGATAATTACAAGTATAATAGAGATAGATTCTTTAAATCTAAAAAACCATCAAATTTGATCTTCAGAGATTATATTGAAAAATTCGAGCAAGCTGTAAATCAAACCGAGCTTTATTTTAGAGTGATCGAAAAGAAGCCAAGTAAAGACGAATTTAAAACTAAATTACTCGTCAATTTAGGTAAAGAAGTTGAAGAAAAAACAAGTTCAAATATTACCTTAGTTGACTTCATTAATGACTATGTAAAAGAGGTAAAAGAGCTACGACTGAAAAACAAAAAGAAGATCAGTGATGGCACAATTTGGAATTATTTAAGCGTAATTCACCATATAAAAAACTATCAACAGAGTAAGGGGTTGGAGCTCCTTATAAGTGATTTTAGTTTTGATATTTATAACGATTTTGTTGAAGTAACTAACCAGCTTGCGATTGATAAAATAAAAGGTAAAAATAAAGAAATTCATTGCAAAATACATCACAAGGTAGGAAAGTCAATTAACACTATCAGTGTGATTACAACACGCTTGAGATTCTTGTTGAGTAAAACACAACAAAGAGGTTACGAGTTGCATAATACACTGAACTTAAGAGATGAGAGGTTGATTATTAATATGCAACCTAGCGCAAAAGAATATTACTTAACCGAAGAATTGTTATTACAAATATATAATTATAAACCAAAGAAGAATACAACTCAAAAAGGTAAAGATTATATAATGTTGGCAGTAACTACTGGAATGCGATTTGAGTCAATCAATAAATTGCGAGGTGATAAACCTCAGCTGATTACGACTCCAACTGGTGAGCAATTTTTTGCGATAAAAAACAGAGCAAGCAAGACTGGTGTTGAGCTGTTAAGTCCGCTCATGAAGCCAGCAATTGAAATATATGATAGAATGATGGGACAGTTTCCGAAGTTGAGTACCGCTCCAATGGTTAACTATCAGATAAGAGCATTGCTGAGTGAGATGGGGATAAAAGATAAAGTTGTGGTAACTCACCATGTTTACGGTAAAGGACAAATAAAAGAAAATAAGTTACTAAGCGAAGTAGTGAGTAGTCATGCTTGTAGAGCAAGCTTTATTACCAATCTTCTTAACTTGCGAGTTGATAGGTACAAGGTGAAAGCAATGACTCATAAGGCGATGAATGATGGAACTGCATTCTCTATATATGATCGTAGAAGTGAGATTGACCGTGCAATTGAGTTCTTTGATGTTACTAAGAATTTGGATTCAGAATTTTTTAAATACAAATAAATAAGGGGCGTTAAGCCCCTTTATTATTTATTGTTACCAAGTAACCATGCAGAAACCTCACTCTCAACATACATTTTCATGTTTGTGTGTTCACTTCTTGTATACGGTAAGCCTTTCTTCTCCCAGCGCTGAAGAGTCTTTTGAGAAATTCTCAGCAACGAACAAACGTCACTAGAGTACAGAATGTCTATCAACTTGATTACTTGCTTGTTTGGCTTGTTTAGTGCCATTTTTCAAATTTTGATAATAAATACTGTGCTTTCACATATATATTATTGTATTCATGTTTTGATCTTTAAATGATCCGTCGACGTCATCTTGCGTCATAATGGTTATTGTTTCTTCAAAATTTGATATTGCAAATCTCAACTACTATTACCAAAATTAAAAATTTGATTAAACATGATGATGTTGAAATAGATAAAAAATATCCATTTAATAACTGTAAACTCGATAGAGAGAAGTATGCGACTGTTCTTACAAGTTTAATTGAAAATTATGGTGATGGTTTTGTTTTAGCACTTAATAATAAATGGGGTGCAGGAAAAACCACATTTGTAAAGATGTGGGAGCAAATGCTAACTAATAAAGGTTACGAAACAATTTATTTCAACGCTTGGGAAAATGACTTTGAAGATAATCCTTTAACTGCTCTGATTGGTGAATTAAATATTATTAAGAAAGAAGAAAGTATAACATTTAATAAAGTTGTAAGTAGTGCTGCAAAATTATCTAAGAATATTTTACCAGCTATAGCAAAAGGGGTTCTAAACAAATATGTTGATTCAGAATTAATAATTGATGTAGTTCATGAATCAATTAAAACAGCTACAGAAATTTTTGAAGCAGATGTAAATGATTATGTTAAAAGAAAAGAATCAATAAAAGAATTTCGAAAGAGTTTTGGCGATTTTGTAGCGAATAATTTTAATGGAAAACCTTTGATATTTTTCATTGACGAATTAGATCGTTGTAGACCGAATTATTCAGTTTCATTACTAGAACAAGTAAAGCATTTTTTTAATGTACCAAATATTATTTTTGTTTTGTCAATAGATAAAATACAATTGGGTCATGCAATTTGTGGTGTTTATGGTTCAGAAAAAATTGATGCTAATCAATACCTGAAACGATTTATTGATGTAGAGTTTGAAATACCGCAACCAGACAAAAATAAATTTTTTGAATATTTATATGATTATTATGATTTTGATTCTTTTCTAAATAGTAATGAAAGAATAAAAATTCGAGAATTTCAATATGATAGAGATGGATTTATGAAATCATTAAAAAATTATATTGGGATTTTAAATCTTCGAGAGCAAGAAAAAATAATGTCTCATATTAGGATTTCATTAAAAACGTTAAGTACAAATAAATACTTAATACCAGACTTTTTGTGTTTTATTATCTATTGTAAATTTATTCAAAACGATTTTTACTTAGGGTTATCTAATAAGACTTTAAAAATGGCAGATGCTCATACTAAAATGTTTGAAATTTTAACTGATTTAAATTTTGATAATAGAGATTGTATAAAAATTGAAGCTTATTTCTTGAATTATTATAATAGTTATTTAAATAATGGTTACGGAGAAAAAGTATATGTTTTTAACAGAGAGATTTCAAATTATGAATTGAATATTAAATCAAAATTTAATAGTGAAGAGCTTATGAAGTTTTATGAATATTATAACGATTATGGTTATAGAGGTGAATTAGATTTAAATTTAGACTATTTTATCAATGTTATTGATTTAACTTATAACCCTATCGTAAATATTTAGTTAATCAAAATAATATATACTATTTATAAAAGACAACTCAAATGTTGTCTTTTTTATGAAAGATTATCTATTAAACATTTTAGACCTCATCAAACAGCTTCCAATTACTCTTAAAGATATTGCTTTCTTGTGCGCTGGTGTCGCTGGCGCTATCATAGCAGGATTCAAGAAAAAATTAAACAGAATCCAATTCATCCAGTCGATTTTTACTGGCGTTTTTGTGAGTTGGATTCTAGGAACTTTCTTAAGTTCATATCTTGATTTGAGTAATGAAGTTGTTTACGCTTTTTGCGCCCTTAGTGGACACTTTTCGGACGAAATATTGAAACAGACGAGTATTATTGTTAAATCACTTGCTCGTTATGCAAATAGCTTTATTGAGAAGTGGCTGAAGTAGGTGAGACCTCATCCGTAGCAGAATAATTAAGTTTACAATTGTCAAGTTCGTCTTGCAGTTGCTGTAACTTGTGTTGAAGTCTTACAGTTTCTTGTTTTGACTCATTTAGCTCAATTAGAAGCTTGTCTTGCTGGCGCTGTTTGTTGGTACATGAAGAAGCAAACAGAATAAATAATAAGAAGTAAAATGTTTTCATAGGTCAAGTAGTTAGTTAGGAACATTAATTTACGAAAATATTTTAATTAATACTTGACTTTTTTGAATTTCTGACTATATATATAATATAGTACAGTTTATTACTTGCTCATTATTTTGTTTATTATTTAAACTAATTTGTTTTTTTATTTTTAAGGGTGTTACCGTGATGGGTTCACCCTTTTTTTATATAAAAAAGAAACCATAGGATAAGTAAGAAGAGAAAAATAGAAACAATACTATTAATAGTTAATTAATTTTTATTACTTTTATGTAAGGTACTGCCGCATAGCAGTAAGAGGTTGAAGCAAGGGTATTTTATGAAAATAAAATTTCTCTTGCTTTTTCATTTGTTTTTATTACTTTAGTGTGACTAAATTAATAAAAATCAACACTCTAAACCTATGAAAAGACCATTTAAACCCTACAATGGTGCTAAG
>NZ_DKHL01000014.1:11425-39541 GCF_002453775.1 Empedobacter sp. UBA6745 | reverse complement strand
CAACAAAAGTTGTTAAAAACTAACTTTAGATATTAATTTTAATAACAAACGCCACCCAATTTGGGTGGCGTTTTTTTGATATAATTCTAATCGTTTATAAATTAATTAAACCCTGAATTTGAAATTTTATTTAGTGATAAACCTAATTGTAATAAAACATATAAACATTATATAATTCAGCTTAGAATCTAAACTTTTAAAGGAAAAGGATACTAACTTTATTTATCTTTTTTATTAATCTACTTTATTAGGTTAAATGCTGATTATTAATTGTTTGTTAGTGTGCCTAATAAATGTGGAAGATTTATAAATGTGATAATCAAAGTTTGTTAAATTAGGATTTGATATAGTTGAAAATTATAGATATCAACTAAAATATTTGATTAGTATAAATAATAAATGTATTTCTAAAATGATGAAATAAAAAAAGCTTCCTTATGAAGCTTTTTTTATTATTGAGCTTATTATGCTCTAATTTTTGTTTTCAAATTAATTCGTTGTCCAACTCTTGGCTGTTCACCTGGTTCCATACGATTTAGCTTGTATAAATTGTTAACTTTCACACCAAAACGTTGCGAAATCGTGTACATATCGTCACCTTCTTGCACTTTGTACGAATAATCAGAACCTTTTGTTTTCTTTTTTCCGAAGAATACAATTTGTCCATCTTTCAATTTAGAACCCATTTGTATTTCATTGAAATTCGCAATATCCGAAGGAACTTTGTTGTACGTTTTAGAAATTGTCGCAATTGTTTCTCCCGCTTGCGCAACGATATAAGGAATATTATTTTTATGATTTTTGATGCGCGTTGTCGGAGTTTGCGTACGAGTTTCGTAAGTAATCGTTTTAGCGTTATTTACAATTGGCTCACTCTCTACAACATTATCTTTTGGTTGATAAGACGCTAATGCGACTTCTTCTTTGATGGTTTTAGGCTCTTTTTTCGTTTTAGATTTTGACGAATTATTTGCCAACATCATATCATCTTGATTGTTGTATAACGTATACAATTTTGCATAAACTTCTTCTGGAGAAATCTTATCAAATTGATCTAAATTATATTTTTCAATTCTCGAAATTAATTTTGAAGCATATTTTGGATCAGTTGCATAGCCAGATTTTTTCAGACCATTTGCCCAAGCATTATAATCTGTCGGATCTAAAATAAACAAAGCTTTGTAATATGGTCTTAACGCTAAAAATTTAGAATGATCTCTATAGCTTTCTTCAACTGAAGAATATTTTCTGAAACATTCGCCTTTTGCATCATCATCGTGATAAATACGAGGTTTATCCAACGACCATTCTTCAGGACCTTTACATTTTATTCCAAAATGATTATTGGCTTGATCGGCTAATTTACTTTGTCCGCCGCCAGTTTCCAATAAACCTTGAGCCAACGTAATACTTGCCGGAACTTTGTAAAGTTGCATTTCTTCAACAGCTAAAATAGCATGTTTTCGAATGTAAGTTATGTCTCTACTTTCTTGTGCTTGCGCCGAAATTGTCAACACTAAGCTAAAAACGTATAACAATTTTTTCATTCTATAATATTTTTGTTCTTCTTCTTTAAAAGTTTGTTCATTCCTTCAATTCCTTGCAATCCGCCTGTATGAACCAAAAGAATTTTAGAATTATCACTAAAATAATGATTTTTAATTAATTGAAAAATTCCAAAAACCATTTTTCCAGTGTAAATAGGATCCAATTGAATATGGTTAATTCGCTTGAAATCATTTACAAAAGTAATTAATTCATCCGAAACTTTCCCATATCCGCCAAAATGATAATCATTAAAAATAGTGAAATTCGTTTTATTTGTCAATTTTTCGATTTCATTTTGGATAAAATCTCCCTTTAAACTCGGAAAACCTAAAACTTTTTGATGAGGTTTCGAGCTTTCAATCAATCCAGCAATTGTTCCGCAAGTTCCAATTGCCGAAGCAATAAAATCATATTCGAAACAATCATCGTACAAAATTTCTTCGCAACCTTTTATCGCAAAATCATTTGTACCTCCTTCTGGAATAACGTAAGTGTTTGGATATTTAGTATTTAAATGATTAATAAATTCTACTTCATCTTTTTTTCGATAATCTTCTCTGGAAATAAAATGCAATTGCATTCCACATTTTTGAGCAAAACGTAACGTAGGATTTTCATCGATTTTATCACTTAATTCTTCTCCACGAATTATACCGATAGTTTCGAAATGATGAAGTTGACCAGCTGCCGCCGTTGCCGCAATATGATTAGAAAAAGCGCCACCAAATGTTATTAATTTTTTGAAACCTTGTTTTTCAGCTTCAATAAAATTATATTTCAGTTTTCGGTATTTGTTTCCAGAGATTTCTGGATGAATCAAATCTTCTCTTAATATAGAAAGTTGAATATTTTGAGAAGTTAAATGTTTGATGTCAATGTTTTGAATTTGAGCTTTAAAATCGTTCCAAATCATTTAGATATATTTTAGAAAATTATAAAATTTTCGTTTTTTTAAATAATTCAAATTGTGTTCGTTTGCATAAGCTTCACGCTCAAAACTAATATTGCGATATGCTTTGTGTTGATCGCGATATTGAATCAATCGAATGGCATATTCAATAAAATAAAAAGGATAGAAAAAAACGACCAAAAGTTCGAGTTGTTGAATGATATGAATGGTTTCGTGATTGATTAAAACTTCATCATTTTTCAGTTTTTTATCTCTCAAAAAAATGAAAGGAAAAATGGTAATTCCAATAAAATTCTTTCGGAATAAATGACGCAAAACAACTACAAACATGATTTAGGTAATTCGATTTTATTGCAAAATTAATCAATCTGAAAAGATATTGATTTAAAAAGCGTTAAAAAGCGTAAATTTAGAAGAAGTTTCGCAAATAATTATCATACCAAAATTAATGATAGTTTATAGATAAAAGTTGTAAATTCACAGCGTTAGAAATGAAAAAGTTTGAAGAAGGAGATTATTATTTATCTCCAGAAGGTTTCAGAATATTTACTGAACAATATCTAAAAAAAAGAGGGTATTGTTGTAAAAGTGGATGCAAACATTGTCCGTATGGATACGATAAAAAAACAGATAAAATAAAGAATAAGAAATAATTATATGAAAATAACATCAACAGTTTTAGCTTTGTTAATAGGAAGTTGTGCTTTTGCTCAAATGAAATTTCCCGCGGTAAGTTCTCATGCTGAAGTTGAACAAAAAGTAGGTTTAACAGAATTTGAAGTTGAATATAATCGACCAAATGTAAACGGAAGAAAAGTATTTGGAAAATTGGTACCGAATGGAGAAGTTTGGCGAACTGGTGCGAATGAAAATACGGTCATCAAATTTGATAAACCAATCAAAGTGAATGGACAAGAGTTGGCTGCTGGCGAATATGCGTTGTATAGCATTCCGAATAAAGAGGAGTGGGAGGTAATTTTTTACAAAGACACGAAAAACTGGGGAAATCCGAAAGAGTGGAAGGAGTCGAATATCGCTTTGAAAGTGAAAGCTCCGTCAACAAAATCGATGAACAAGACAGAAACGTTTGAGATTCGTTTTACAAATGTGACGCAAAAATCAGCGAATTTGGTATTAGCTTGGGATAACACAACGGTTGTTTTGGATATTGAAACGAATACAATTAACGAAGTTTTAAAAATGATTGGAGATCAATTGAATGAAAATTCTTCTGCAAGAGATTTTTACAATTCAGCAAACTTCTATTATTCGAATAAATTGGATCGAAATCAAGCGTTGAAATGGGTTAATACAGCTTTAGAAAAAGATGCAAATGCGCCAGATTATTACAAAGAATTGAAAGTTAATTTGGAAAAAAATAAATATTAATTAAAAATCCCTTCAAAAATTTTTGAAGGGATTTTTTTATTGAGTAATATTCTTCTTTAAGATAATTTGTAGGTAAGAAAACATCAACGCAGTTGACCAGCCTACCATCATAATTCCGTTTATAGCTTCTAATCCAGCCATAATTTTCCATTCGCTATCAATCACAACATCACCGTAACCAACGGTTGTAAAAGTGATTAATGAAAAATAGATTGCTTCTTGAAAACTATATAAATTGTCAATATTTGGATTGAAATAAAAAGTAGCCGCCCAAATTGTACATTGTGCACCGTGCAATAAAGTCAAGAAAGATACTGAAATTGCCATTTGCCAAAGCACTTCACTAAACGTTAATCGTTGTTTTCTGAGATTAAATTTATGTAGATATTTTAGCGAATAAACCGTAACAGTTGATTGTAAAATAACATTTACACAAATAATCAATACACCAAAACATATAATTAGAAACATATTTTTATCAATTATAGATGAGTACAAAAATGTAAAGAATAAAATTTATAAAACACTTTTTGAAGCGAAAAATTTTGTAAATTTAATAGAGAAGGAAAATCTAGATATCCTAAATATTTGATAAAATCTGGATTAATAAAGCTTTATTACTAATTTTGTAACGCTAAAAATACATATTTCAACGAATGAAAATTAATTTTAAATATATTTTGATGTGTTTCGGAGTAGCTACAATTGGCTTAACTTCGTGTGCTTCAAATAAAAGTTCGAAAAAAATAGTTTATAAAAAAGTAGAATCTAAACAGCCTACAAAACCTGTAGAATCTACGCAAACAACTATTCCTACTACACCAAAAACTGAAATTCCGAACAAGAAAGAAGAAGTTTTTACAGTGAAATTACCAGAAGTAAATCGTGAATTCCGCGCGGCTTGGGTGGCTTCTGTTGCAAATATTAACTGGCCTTCTAAAAAAGATTTAACGACAACGCAACAAAAAGATGAAGCGATAAAGTTGTTGGATATGTTAGAAGCAAACAATTTCAATGCAGTTATTTTTCAGGTTCGTCCAGCAGCAGATGCTTTGTACAAAAGTAATTTCGAACCTTGGTCTTACTTCTTAACTGGAGAAGAAGGAAAAGCGCCTTCTCCATATTATGACCCGTTAGAGTTTTGGGTGGAAGAAGCGCACAAACGTGGAATTGAGTTGCATGTTTGGTTAAATCCTTACAGAGCGCATCACAGTAGTGGAGGACCGGTGACAAGTGAGTCGATGGTGAAAAGATCGCCAAGTAATGTGGTGAGACTGAAGAACGGTATGTATTGGTTTGATCCTGCTGACAAAAAAACGCAAGATCACGTTTCGGAAGTTGTTCGTGATATCGTTTCGCGTTATGATATTGATGGTGTTCATTTTGATGATTATTTCTATCCATATGCATCTTACAATGGTGGAGCAGATTTTCCAGATAATTCAACATGGAATGTTTACAAAAACAATGGAGGGACATTATCGAGAGCTGATTGGCGTCGTCAAAATGTGAATACAATTATCGAAAGAATTTATAAAGAAATCAAAGCAGAAAAGCCTTTCGTTAAATTTGGAATTAGTCCATTTGGAATTTGGAAACCAGGTTATCCTTCTGGAATTACAGGTTCTTCGCAATATGATGAATTGTATGCAGATGCAAAATTATGGTTGAACAAAGGTTGGGTTGATTATTTTTCACCACAATTATATTGGCCAATTAATTCGACAGGACAAAGTTTTCCTAAATTATTAGAATGGTGGAAATCAGAAAATACACATAACCGTCATCTTTGGCCAGGTTTGAATACTGTAGAAGTTAAGGTTTCGGATAGAACAACTGAGATTACAAATCAAGTAAAAATGGCTGGAGAGATTTTGCAAAATAATGTAGGTGTTATTCACTGGAGTATTGCTGGATTAACGAAAAATCCTTCGATGTTAAGTTATCTAAAAGAAGGTCCATACAAAGCTAAAGCTTTAGTGCCAACTATGAATTGGATTAAGGCAGATCGTTTGGCAAAACCAAGTTTGTCTGTAAATGCAAAAGCATCAGAAGTTGTGATGAATTGGAATGACTATAAAATGAATTCAAATGTTTCGAAATGGATTTTGTACACACGTTACAACAACGATTGGGAAACATCTATTTTGGATAAAACCAAAACAAACCAAACAATTTTGAAACATAAAGATGGTAAAAGCTTAACGGCAGTTGCCCTAAAAGCTGTTGATCGTTTAGGAAACGAGAGTGATTATGTTGCTCAAAAAATTAATTAAAAACAGAATTTCTTTAAATATAAATCCTCAACGAAAGTTGGGGATTTTTTTGTTTTTACAACTTTGTTGTTTTTGTATATTTGATTATTCACTAATAGTTTAACACATATTTAAATAACCATAATTATATGAAAAATAAAATAGGTTTCAATATTATTTTTGCGCTTATTGCATTTCCAATAGGACTAGCTTTGTTAAGAGAGTTTAATTTTCAATATTTTACGTTTAGAAATACAGCATTAGGTATTATTTATTTAGTAACCTTTATATTCTGTATATTTTTTATGTTGAAGAAAAAGAAAGTTGAAAATTAGAATTTAATATAAAACATAAATCCTCAACATAAGTTGAGGAGTTGTTTATTTTTTTCTCTTTAAAATATAATAAAGCGCATCGTCATCATTCTCTTTTGAGGTATACGCAAACTGAAATTCATATCCATTTGCAGACATAAAATTTAACGCATCAATCATCGAGTTAAATTTTACTGCAATTCCGCGTTCATCTTTTATTTTTAAACCATTTTTAAAGGAAATTGATTTGGTTTCTTGTCCAAAATCCAAGCGAATATTCATTTTTGTACTCAAACCTCGTCCAGTTCCAATAATCTGTACATAGTCGACATTAATATCTTTAATCGGAACATCATTTACAGTTTGTGCAAATGAAAAACTTCCGATGAATAATCCCAAAATAAGTGCTAATTTTCTCATAAGTTTTTAATTTTGATAAAGATATTTATTTTCAGATAAAAGAAAAAAACCGATCCAACAGAATCGGTTTTTGTATAAAGTAATAGTTTTACTCGATTTATTTCAATCCCCAATCAACAGCAAAAACAGCTTGTAAAGCCGCAGTTTCAGTACGGAAACGTTGATGTCCAAGACTAATTCCTGTGAAATTGTGATCTTCTGCAGCGAAAATTTCATCTCGCGAAAAATCACCTTCAGGACCAATCATAATTAAAATTTTCTGCGGATTATTTTCCAAAACTGTTCGTAAAGGTGTTCGTTCAATATCCGCTTCGCAATGCGCAATACATTTCGTGAAACCTTCAAAATCCTGTTTGATAAATTCATTGAATTTTGTCAAATCATTTACTTTTGGCAAATATGCTTTCAACGATTGTTTTGTTGCAGATTGTATAATTTTTTCGATTCGTTCAATCTTAATATTTTTTCGTTCTGAATGAAAAGTTTGCAAAAATGTAATTTCATCAATACCAATTTCGGTTGCTTTTTCCAAGAAAAATTCCAAACGTTCCATTGTTTTTGTTGGCGCAATAGCAACATGTAAATAGTAATTTTTCTGCTCGAAATTTGTTTTTAAATCAACAACTTTTCCTTCAACTGCTTTTTTAGAAATTGATGTGATTTCAACTTCAGCCAAATTTCCTTTTCCATCTGTCACATGCACCAAATCGCCTTCATTTCCGCGTAAAACTTTTGCAAAATGATGACTTTCTTCTTCGTTCAGAATAGCTGTTTCGTGATGAATTTCTCCAAAAAATAATTTCATTAAATGTGATATTTAGCCACAGACTTCGCTGTGTTTTCTGTAAATAACTCTTGATCAAATTTTAAACTTCCAACCATTGCAATCATCGCTGCATTATCTGTTGTATAAGCAAATTTTGGAATAAAAGTTTTCCAACCAAATTCAGTTTCTCCATCTTTTAATCGTTGACGGATTTCAGAATTTGCCGAAACTCCACCTGCAATTGCAATTTGTTTAATTCCAGTTTCGTCCGAAGCTTTTTTTACTTTTTCCATCAAAATATTTACAATAGAATGCTGAATAGAAGCGCACAAATCATCAATGTTTTCTTCGATAAAGTTTGGATTCGCTTTGACTTCTTTCTGAATAAAATATAAAATTGACGTTTTGAAACCACTAAAACTAAAGTTTAAACCTTCAATTTTTGGTTTTGCAAATTTGAATTTTGTAGGATCTCCAATCTTAGATTTTTTGTCGATAATTGGACCTGCAGGATAAGGTAAATTTAAAATTTTACCCGCTTTATCAAATGCTTCACCAGCCGCATCATCAATCGTTTCTCCTAAAATTTCCATCTCAAAATAATTATTGATTTTCACGATTTGAGTATGTCCACCAGAAACTGTTAAACATAAAAATGGAAAAGTTGGTTTTTCGTCATTGGCATCTTCAATAAAATTTGCCAAAATATGTGCTTGCATGTGATTGACTTCAATCAACGGAATATCCAATGATTGACTGAAAGATTTCGCAAAACTTCCGCCAACCAAAAGCGATCCCATCAATCCTGGACCACGCGTATACGCAATTGCTTTAAGTTCTTCTTTGTTAATATTTGCCTGTTTTAGGGCTTGATCTACGACGGGAACAATATTTTGTTGATGTGCTCTCGAAGCTAATTCTGGTACTACGCCACCATATATTTCGTGAATTTTTTGGCTTGCCACTACATTAGAAATAATTTTATTTCCGTCAATAATTGCTGCGCCTGTATCATCACAAGAAGATTCTATGGCTAAAATGTAGTTTTTATCGCTCATAATTCCTTGTAGAATAAAATTTATAACTTATTTTTACCCTGCAAATATCGTAAATTTAAACCATTGAAAATAGTCAGACGAATAGGAAGATTTTTATTGTCGTTGATTATACTCGTTTTAACCGTTGTTTTAACAGTAGCAATCGCAATACAAATCCCTGCGGTACAGACAAAAATAGCTCACTTTGCCTTAGAAAAATTAAATAAATCACTCAACACACAAATGTATGTGGATTCGGTGGATATTGATTTTTTTGGACGAATATATTTCCATGGCGTTAAGATAAAAGATGATCATAAATATGATTTTATGAAGTCGAAAACCTTGGAAACGACAATTAATCTTTGGACACTTCTGCCAGGAATCAAAAAAGATCATATTGATTTGAGTGAGGTAAAATTGATTGAACCCGAAATTCGTGTGATTACGTACAAAGGCGATTCGATTTCCAATTTCATCAAATTCGTGAACGGCTTTAGTTCAGATAAACCAAAAGATCCGAAAAAGATTTTCAAATTGGATGGAGATTTTATGTTGGAAAATGGTAAAGTTTCAATTGTTAATCAAAATTCTGGAAATGTTTGGTTGGATTCGAAACAATTGAATTTGACGGTGAAGAAATTTCGATTAGTTGATTCTGATATTACGGCTGATTTAGAAAACTTCTGTTTTGTTGCAACCAAAAATAAAGAAACCTATAACGTTCAGAATTTTACAGGAAAAGTTCATTATTCGAAAAAAGAAATTCGAGTTGGTAATTTGAATTTGAGAACGGATACATCTGTTTTGAACGGAAATTTGTTGTTGAGTTACGATGAACCTTCGGATATGGGAGAATTTGCTGATAAAGTTCGTTGGGATGTTTTCTTTGATCGAGGTTCTAAAATTAACTTTAAGGAAATTCGTTATTTTACTCCTTTATTCGATAAAAATTCGTCTGTAGATTTATACGGAAAGGTAAATGGAACACTGAATAATTTGACTTTTTCTGATTTCGAATTAAAAGGTGAAGATAATTATGTTGGAGCTTCTCGCTTACAATTGCAAGATGTTTTGCATGGTTCTTTGTTAAATTTTTCTACAAGAAATGTAAAAATTAATACATCATATCAAAAAATAACAAAATTACTTCCAACCTTTGTTTCGAAGAAAATTCCAAATATGTTGACACGTTTTGGAAACCTAAATTATCGTGGAGATATTTTGTTAAATCCAAATGAAATTCATGCGAATGGTTACGCCATTTCTGGACTTGGAGATGCTGATATTAAAGCGCAAATCAAGAATTATAAAAATGTAAAAGCCTTAATTTATAAAGGTACTTTAGATGCGAAAAACTTAAATCTTCGTCAATTAACTAATGCAAAAGATTTGGGTTATGTAAGCGGGAAGTTTAGATTTGATGGAAGAGGAACAGATTTGAAAAATATCAATTTAAATCTGGATGGAACACTTCGTTATATGGATTTGATGGGCAAACGTTATCAAAATATTACGGTTGACGGTTTGGTTAAAAATTATCAATTCAATGGCTTGTTCGATATCAAAGATCCAAATCTAAATGCGCAATTGAAAGGTAAAATTAACTTTAGTGGAAAACCTTATGATTTTGATTTTACTTCGAATATTCGTCAAATTAATTTAGATTTTCTTGGAGTTACAAAAAATCTAAATGCAATTGTACGTGGCGATGTTGAAGGGAATTTTAAGTTGACAAATATTAATGATTTCAGAGGAAATATTGATGTCAAAAATCTTTACTTCCGTTCGAAAAAAGATACGTTAGAATTGTCACATGTCATGTTGAATTCTCAAATAAATGGTTCGCATAAAATCATGACTTTGGATGTTCCTAATTATATGCGCGCTACAGTAGATGGTCGCTATAATATTACGGAAGTTGCCAATGTTATCAATAATTCGCTTGTAGATTTAGTTCCATCTTTCCGTCATAAAAAAGTTTCACCAAATCAGGCTTTTTCGTTTGATGTTTATGTGCAAGAAAATTTATTACAATATATCGATTCATCGATTTCGATTGAGCCTGATACGCATGTAAAAGGTTATATTGATGGTACGAAAAATCAGTTGGAAGCGACTTTGGATACGCCTGGAATTAAATATGCAGGAATTCAATTGTTCCAATCTAATGTTAATCTAAATACTATTGCGGAGTTGCCAACGTTGAATGCGAAGATTGATAGTTTGAAAGTAAGTGGTGTAACGATTAATGCAATTAACGTAAATTCGATTCCGAAGAATGATACAATGATTGTCAAAACAGATTTTAATATTGGTCGAAAAAATCCAATTTTATTTAATCTGAATCTTTTTCATACAGTTCAGAATAATAATGATTTGATTTTTGGATTTTCACCTTCAACAATTCAAATTGATTCGACACAATGGACAATTAATCATTTGAATGATGCAAATTCGAATCGTGTAATTTTTAATCGAATCAATAAATCATTAAAAGTTGAAGATTTATCATTAGAATCAGAAGAACAATATTTAAAAGTAAGTGGTTTATTTAATAACAATGTAGATTACAATTTCAATGCTGATTTTAAAGATTTGCATTTAGAAAAAATCATTCCTAAAACATTATTGAATAACCTAAAAATTGTCGGTATAGCAAACGGTAAAGTAGATATTATTCGTACAAAAGAAAAACTTGAACCAACGCTTGAAGCTAAAATTGATAAGTTAGGTTTAAATGATTTCGAGCTTGGTAATTTGACTTTACAAGGAGGTTATAATGTAGCGGATAAACAATTTAATTTTGAAACAAGTTTACAGAAAGAACAAATTCAATCGTTGGTTGCTTATGGTAATATTATCAATAAACCAACAGGTCCTGAGGTTGATGTAGATGCCAATTTTGATGAGTTTCACATCGATTTCTTAGAAGGATTCTTAAAATCTGTTTTCTCTAATATGCGTGGAACGTTATCTGGTGATTTAAAAATTACTGGACCAATTGATTTGCCAAATCTTAGCGGAAATATGATAGCAAAAGATCTTGGTTTGAAAGTGAATTTCTTAGGAACTGATTATTTATTTGAAGGAGAAAATGAATTGCTTGTTTCGAAACAAGGAAAAGGACAAGGGATTATTATGTTGAATGATATTGCGTTCAAAGACACAACATTCAATACAAAAGGAAAAGTTGATGGAGCAATTCTTTTCCGCAACTTATCTAAATGGGGTCTCAACTTAGATTTTGATACCGATAATTTATTGGTGATGAACACGTCAATTAAAGACAATGAATTGTTTTATGGAAAAGTATTTGCGAAAGGAAATGTAACCATGTTTGGTGCGGTAGAAGAGTTGGAGATTGCTGGAGATGCGACAGTTGTTGGAAATTCTGAGTTAACGATAAATACAGGTAGTACAACAATTGAATCAGAAAATAATTTGGTACGTTTTGTTCCTAATCAACATCTGGACGAAAAATCTAAAAATAATGAACCGCATGCGCCAAAAGGAATGTCGATAGATGTCAACATTAATGCGTATCCAAATGCAATGGTGAATTTGATTTTTGATGCAGCTACAAACGATAAAGCGACAGCACGTGGTACAGCAGAAAATCTTAGATTCTTAATGAATAAAGCTGGTTTGAGTATTACAGGTGTATATAATATAGAAAGTGGTACATATGAGTTTAGACAATTTCCGCTGATTCCGAAAGATTTTAAAATCAAGAAAGGTTCTTCTGTGCAATTTGCAGGAAATCCACTTGATGCAACGCTTAATATTACCGCAGAATATCAACGTTCGGTGTCAAATGTTGGGGATTATTTAGGTGTAGGATATTCGCAAATTTATGATGCTCTTTTATCAATTAATATTTCCGAAACGTTGAAAAAACCTATTATTGATTTTGGGTTAACAATTCCAAATGCAGGCTCGGATATCAATTCGCAGTTACAATCAAAATTCCGTTCAAATACAGAAGAACAGATGCTTCAGTTTAGTTATATCTTATTGACAGGTAAATTTGGTGATGCTTCGGCTGTTCAATCTGGTGTAACGAGTACAGCTGCTGATATTGGTTTATCTACAATTGCAGGGATGTTATCATCTATTGCGAATAATGTAGATATACAAATGGAGTACGTTGGTGGTAGTGCACAATCAGAAACAAATGATAAAATTAGAACTTCTGTTTCTTATCGCGTTAATAATCGTTTAAGTTTGCGTGGTTCGTATGGAATTGCGGTTACAAATAATAGAAATGTACAAGAGAACTTCGATGGGAATTTTGATGTTTCTTATGATATCTCGAAATTGAATAATGGATCTTTGGTCTTAAAAGCATTTACAAAACCTACAACTTTTGGTTTATTGCCAGGAATGGAAAATAACTTAAATCAAAGTTTCGGAGTTGGAATTCAGTACAACAAAAGTTTCGATACGTTTAGAGGTTTCTTAGGTTTAGATGAAAATAAAAGAAAAGCAAAAGCTAAAAAAGAAGAGCAATCGCAAGAAAGATTTGATTCGATTGTCCTTCCAAAACAGTTTAAAACTGAGGAAAGAAGAATAGATTCTACTCGTCAAACTACAAAAGATACGGTCAAAGTTACGTATCAAAAAACTACTCAACCTAAGGTGGAGCAAAAGCGCCGTGGTTTAGTCAAAATTAAATAAAAAAAAATGAGTTTATTGTGGTTAGACAATAAACTCGCGCAAACAAACAAAAGTGATTAGTTCTTTCTTTTTTGAACTATTATTATAACAAAAGTAAAATATTAAATAAATCATTAAAAAATATTTTGAAGTTTGTTTGTTTTATTTATAATTTTGCTAAAAATTAATTCGATTTTTTATTAAAATAATAATAATAATCAAAAATTAGGAAAATGAATTACATAATTGATGATGTTGATAAGAAAATTTTGATGTATTTGATTGACAATACAAGAATGCCATTTACAGAAATTGCAAAGAAAATGAATGTTTCTGCTGGTACTATTCACGTGCGTGTCAAGAAATTAGAGGAGGCTGGAATCATCAAAGGAACTACACTAATTACAGATTATGATAAAATGGGTTATCAGTTTGTTGCGTATGTAGGATTGTTACTTACAAAAACAAACAAAACTCAGAAAGTGATAGATGAATTATATAAAATTCCTAACGTAACAGTGGTTCACGTTGTTTCTGGGAAATATAATATTTTCTGTAAAATTCGTGCAAGAGATACTTCTGATGCTAAAGATGTTATCTACAAAATTGATCAAATTGATGATGTATTGAGAACAGAATCTATGATTTCGTTAGAAGAATCTTTCAACGATAAAAATAGATTGATGCATTCAATTTTTCATTAAAAATAAATTTCAATTTATTAATCATCCCACAAAATGACAGACGAAGAAAAAGAAAAATATTTTCAGGTCGCTCTATGTTCAAGTCTCGTACTTTTCGGGTTTGATGGAGAAGATCTCAAAATATTGGTGTACAAAAAACTAAACGATCCTTTCAAAGGAGCATTGGTTTTGCCAGGAAAATATATTGCGCCAACGGTAAGTAACGATCAAGCAATTCACGAATTGTTGATTGAGAAAATTGCTTACGATGAGCATCAAACATATATTGAACAATTGAAAGCCTTTACAAAAGTTTTTCGTAATCCATTAGGACGAGTTGTAAATGTTGCTTACTATGCTTTGGTTAAATTGACACCTCAAATAGAGGAAAAAGTGAAAACACAAGGTGGAGAATGGTTTCCTTACGATCGCGTTCCGGATTTAGCTTTTGATCATAATGAGATTGTAAAATATGCAAAAGAGCGTGTAAAACGTCGTGTGAAGCGTCGTCCAGTAGGCTTTAACTTACTTGGTGATGAGTTTACAATTGCGCAATTACAAAGTTTGTATGAAAAAGCCTTGAATCGTGAGTTGGATAAACGTAACTTTAGAAAGAAAATCTTTAACTCAAATTTAATTATCGAAACAGGTAATACAACAGATCCTAAACAACATCGTAAAGTATCTAAATTGTATCGTTTTGATGAAGAAAAATACGAAAAATTGAGTTTGAAAGGATATGATTTCTTATTTTAAAATAAAGCTATGACAGATCAAAAAGTAGAACAAAATCAAGAACGTGACGATATTTTTGACACAAAAGTTTTAATGTCGGATAATACCAAAACAAAAGATTTGAAACACGAAGGAAACAAAACATCATTCCTTTTCAAGTCAATGATCTTTATAATGGTTTTCTTGATTTTGAGTATTCTTTATCGTGGTTATCAATTATTGGTGACAAATGATTATTTGTTCCGCCAAATGATGAACGAAGATGCGCCAGAAATGCCAAAATGGTATCCAATTTCGACTCTTGTTTTAGGAGTTATTGCATTGATAGGTATCTTTTTAGTGAAATCTTACAAAAGAATTGGTGTGTATATGGTTGTGACATCATTATTTGTGTCAGCAGCAATGCAGCCCGAATTTATGGCAGATGGAACACTTTTTACCATGTTTACATTGTTTGTGTTTATAGGTTATGGTTTAGCGATTATCTATCCATATTGGCACAAGTTTAAATAAAAACTTAATAAAATATAGAAAAGAGGTTACAATTAGTTGTAACCTCTTTTTTTGATGCTGAATTATTTGTGTTAATATCATTCAATATGAATATTTTAAGCATGTTAATTGTTTAAGTTGATAAAAAAACTGCTTAAATAAAGCGAATATGAGAATTTAACGGCTATATTTGTCTTGTGTGGAAAAAATATAAATTAAAA
This sequence comes from Empedobacter sp. UBA6745, assembly GCF_002453775.1. Taxonomy (NCBI): domain Bacteria; kingdom Pseudomonadati; phylum Bacteroidota; class Flavobacteriia; order Flavobacteriales; family Weeksellaceae; genus Empedobacter; species Empedobacter sp. UBA6745. Next base: position 24,112 of record NZ_DKHL01000014.1, on the reverse strand, counting down.
GTACAAAATGGATTGTATTTCAGTATTTGATATGCTCAAAATTGGCGTTGGTCCTTCAAGTTCGCATACTTTAGGTCCTTGGCGCGCAGCAGAAGCTTTTCTGAAAGAATTGGATGCTGCATCTATCTTTAATAAAATTACAAAAGTTCGTGTAGATTTGTATGGCTCTTTATCGCTTACGGGTAAAGGACATGCAACTGATTATGCAGTAATGTTAGGGCTAAGCGGTGCTGATCCTGAGTATATTCCTGTTGATGATATTTCGAATATTATTAATACAATAAATACAAATAAACAATTAAATTTTGGAAATAAATTTTTAATTGATTTTAATCCCGAAACTGATATCGTTTTCAATCGAGAGTTTTTATCTTTTCACGCTAATGGAATGATGTTTACAGCTTTTTATGAGAACGAAGAATTATCTTCTACATTCTATTCGATAGGGGGAGGATTTATTACAAAAGAGGATGATAGTGCTACCAATACAGATGTTACTTGTGCTTTTCCATATTTATTTAATACATCAACAGAGTTATTAGAATTTTGTTCGAAAGAAAATAAATCGATTTCTGAAATCATGTTCGAGAATGAAAAAACAATCCGAACAGAAGATGAAATTCACCACGAATTAATGCGTGTTTGGAATACCATGTTAGAGTGTATGTATATTGGTTGTCATACAGAAGGTATTTTACCAGGCGGATTGAACGTGAAACGTCGTGCTTACGATATGCACAAGAATTTGGTTGGAGCAACACCTTATTTTAATCCACAAGAATGGATTGCTTCAATCCGAAAAACCAAAGTATATTTTCGTCAAATCTTGAAATGGGTAAGTTGTTTTGCTCTTGCTGTTAATGAAGTAAATGCTTCGTTAGGTAGAGTTGTAACAGCTCCTACAAATGGTAGTGCAGGAGTTATTCCAGCAGTTTTGATGTATTATTTGGTAATCGAAAATCATAAAGCTGGTCAAAAAGAGATTGAACAATTCTTAACAACAGCAGGAGTTATTGGTTCTATTTTTAAGAAAGGAGCAACTATTTCTGCGGCAATGGGAGGTTGTCAAGCTGAGATTGGTGTATCTTCGGCTATGGCTGCAGCTGCATTATGCGAATTAATGGGAGGAACTCCTGCGCAAGTAACGATGGCTGCCGAAATTGCAATGGAACATCATTTAGGTTTAACCTGTGATCCGATTGGAGGTTTAGTTCAAATTCCTTGTATCGAGCGTAACACAATGGGAGCGATTAAAGCGATAAATGCGGCAGAATTAGCACTAGATACAGATCCATTGACTGCGAAAGTTCCGTTAGATAAAGTTGTGAATACGATGTGGGAAACTGCAAAAGATATGAATAATAAATACAAAGAAACTTCCGAAGGAGGTTTGGCAGTTGCTGTAAATATTGCAGACTGTTAGTAATTTATTCATTATCAATAAAATAATATTATGTGTATTAATTGTAAGGATTATGAATGTGTGTTGTGTATTTCAAAAATAATCCTTACATTTGCACAGCCTTTTAGAGTTAAGGTACGGATGTTAAAGAATATTCATTTAGGGATTTTTTAGGCTGCTCAGCCATTTAATTTTATTCTTTCATATCTGTTGGTTAAATAATTTAAAATAAAACCGGTGATATGGAATATAAATGAATTTCATTATCTCGGTATCGTATCTAACATGATTACATTCAAAGAATTAGGACTTCAAGAAGAAATCCTAACTGCAATTGAGAAAATGGGCTTCGTTAACCCATCTCCAATTCAAGAAAAAGCTATTCCTCAAATCCTTTCATCAGATCAAGATGTTATTGCATTGGCGCAAACAGGTACAGGAAAAACTGCAGCATTCGGGCTTCCGGTTTTAAATCAATTAGACAGCAATTCAAAATCAGTACAAGCAATTATTTTGTGTCCTACTCGTGAATTATGTTTACAAATTGCAAAAGAATTAGAATCTTTTTCTGCAGATATGCGTGGAGTACGTGTACAGGCAGTTTACGGTGGTGCTGACATCGTTAAACAAATTAGAGGATTAAAAGATAATCCACAAATCGTTGTAGGAACACCAGGTCGTACAATGGACTTAATCAAACGTGGCGCATTAAAAATTAATGACATCACATGGACTGTTTTAGATGAGGCAGATGAGATGTTGAACATGGGATTCCTNNTATCTTAGAAACAACTCCAGAAGAAAAACAAACTTTATTATTCTCAGCTACAATGCCTTCAGAGGTTCGTCGTATCGCTTCAGAATATATGCACAATCCAGTTGAGATTGCTGTAAGTAAAGTAAATACTGCATCAAAAAATATCGAGCACCACGTTTATTTAGTACGTTCTTCTGATCGTTACTTAGCTTTAAAACGTTTGGCCGATTATTACCCAAATATTTATGGTATCGTTTTCTGTAGAACTCGTCGCGAAGCGAAAGATGTAGCAGATAAATTGATGCAAGATGGTTACAATGCAGACGCATTACACGGAGATTTATCACAATCGCAACGTGATCACGTGATGGAGAAATTCCGTAACCAAAACATTCAAATCCTTGTTGCAACAGACGTTGCTGCTCGTGGTATCGACGTAAATGAGTTGACTCACGTAATCAACTTCAATTTACCAGATGATCCAGAAGTTTATGTACACCGTTCAGGACGTACAGGACGTGCAGGTAACAAAGGAATTTCTATCATTATTTCAGGAGGTCGTGAAGCGCGTAAAATTAGAGATTTAGAAAAATTAATTGCTTCTAAAATCGAACCTAAAAACGTACCAACTGGAGCAGAAATCTGTGAAAAACGTTTAATTTCTTTAATCGATAAAATCGAAAACATCGAAGTTGATGAAGAATTAATCGAGCCTTACATGGAAACTGTAAACGAAAAATTGGCAAACTTAGATCGTGACGATTTATTAAAACGTTTCATGACAGTTGAGTTCAATTCTTTCTTAGAATATTACAAAAACACGAAAGATATTTCTTCTGAAGGAGATCGTGGTGATAGAGGAGATCGTTCTTCTAACCGTCGTGGAGGTCGTGATTTCTCTCGTTTCTTTATCAATATTGGTCAAAAGCACAACTTACGTGTTCCAAACTTAATTGGTTTAATCAACGAGCAAACTCGTAACCGTAACATCGAAATCGGAAAAATTGAAATTTTACGTAATTTCTCTTTCTTCGAAGTTGATACACAATTCGAATCATTAGTGTTAGAATCTTTCAAAGATGCACAACGTGATGGTGTAGATTTAGATGTTCAAATCTCTAAACCAGAACCAAGACGTGGTGATGGTGAGCGTCGTGGAGGAGATCGTCGTCGTAATGACAGAGGAGGAGATTCTCGCGGACGTGGTTTCAATAGTCGTCGTGATAATGACCGCGAAAGAAGTGGAGGTTATCGTGGTGGAGATCGTGATCGCGGAGGAGACAGAGGTGGATTCCGTGGAGGAGATCGTGACCGTGATTCAAGAGATTCTAGAGGTGGAGATCGTGGTGGTTACCGCGGAGGAGACCGTAATAGAACTGGAAACTCAAGAAGAGGTAGAGATTAATATATTCTCAACAAATAATAACAAAAAGGATGATTTTATTAAATCATCCTTTTTTTATTCATAAAACTTCTGTTTGAATAAATAATTTTTCTATATTTATTCAAAACCACAAATAAATGACAGTACAAGAATTGTTTAACTCTATTCGATTATCCATCGAAGAAGAGAATTATGCGCAATTAAAAGACATTAAAATTTTTAAACCTGAAAAATTCAATTGGGTAAAGGATATTTTCGAACCTTACAATGTAGCTCAATTAGGAACTCAAAAAGGTTTAATTTGGAAGTATAATGAACAACGAGAAGATTATACTTTTCAGGATTTAGCTGATAAATACAATCAATTCTTAAACTATTTAAGAAACAAAGGAATTGTACAAGGAGACAAAATGTTTTCTCAAGTTCCATTATTACCAATTACTTGGATTGGTTATTTGGCTTCTATCAAAGGTGGATTAATTATTATTCCAGCTGCAACAACTTTAGAAGCAAGAGATTTAACCTTTAGATTCGAATCTTCGTTTCCAGAAGTTGCTTTAGCAGATCAAGCAAATGCATCGAAAATAGATGAAGCAGAAACAAAATTTGATAAAAAGATTAAGGTAAAATTAATTACAGAAGGCGAGAGAGAAGGTTGGACAAATATCAATGAGTTATGGAAAGAATCTACACAAGCTGAGGCTGTAGATACAAAACCTGACGATGATTTATTCTATTTCTTTACTTCGGGAACGACAGGAATGCCGAAAGTTGTGGTGCATACGCATTACACTTATCCGCTTGGAGGTTTCACGACATCTTCTTGGGTAGGAATGAAAAAAGGCGATTTGCATTACAATATTTCTCAACCAGGTTGGGCGAAATTCTTTTGGAGTAGTTTCTTTGCTCCGTGGAATATGGGTGCGACAATTTTGGGTTATCATGCAGATAAATTTGTTCCGAAAGAACAATTACAAACTATTCAAGATTTGGGTGTAACAACCTTTTGCGCGCCGCCAACAGCTTTGCGTGTATTGATTTTAGAAGATTTGAAAAGTTATGATTTCAAACTTCGTCAATGTGTTTCAGCTGGTGAACCTCTTAATCCCGAAATTATTGATGTCTGGAAAGAAGGTACAGGAATTACGATTCGTGATGGTTACGGACAATCAGAGTCTACTGCCATGATAGCGAATTTGCCAAATGAAAAGATTAAATACGGATCGATGGGAAAACCTGCGTTTTTATATGATATTGTGATTGCAGATGATGATGGAAATATTGTGCAAGATTGCGAAGAAGGAAATATTTGTGTTGTGCATAATGAAGAAACCATCAATGGAATTTTCAAAACTTATTTGATTCAGAAAGATAAAATGATGAAAGTTTTCAAACATGGATTATATTATACTGGAGACAAAGCTTATAAGGACGAAGACGGCTATGTTTGGTTTGTTGGGCGTGATGATGATGTGATAAAAGCGTCTGATTTTCGTGTAGGACCATTTGAAGTAGAAAGTGCTTTGTTGGAGCATGATGCAATTATGGAAGCTGCTGTTGTGGCAAGTCCGCACGATTTACGCAGTAATGCTGTAAAAGCTTTCGTGATTTTAGCGCCTGGACATGAAGCGTCGGAAGAATTAGCAAAAGATATTTTTAGATATACAGAAGAGCATTTAGCACGTTATAAAATTCCGCGTATTGTACAGTTTGTAGAGAGTTTACCAAAAACAATTTCAGGAAAAATACGTCGTGTGGAATTGCGAAATCAAGAAGCTGTAGATAAAAAGAACAAAACGATTATACCAAACGAATATTTTCACGAAAAATATTAGTCGAGCTTAAAATTAACACACAAAAAAACCACTTCGTTTGAAGTGGTTTTTTAATATCAAATAATTTTATAATTTTTCTTCTATATATTCCTGAATTTTACTCGTAATAATTGGAACCGCTATCATAATCAATCCAGAAATTAGAATTTTTGTGACTCCCTTCATCGGATATTTTTTTGAAGCTTTATCTCCAGCCCAATTTAATGCGCTTTCAACTTTAGAAGAAGTGAAACTTGTATCAGATTTTAAATTTGTTACAAGATTAACTGCTTTGTTTACAAATGAATTTTCGTGCTTATTTTCAGCAACTTTCATTTGCAATTTTAGTTTACGTTTTGCCATTCGCAAATCGTCTAAATTTTTTATCGCAGACATTTGTTCTTTATTCTTCATCGTCGTCTTCGTCATCATCGTGGTTAGACATGGCTTCCATAGCGTTTTCTACGGCAATATTTGTCAAGAAAAGTTTTAATTTCTTTCTAAATAAAATAGAAAGAACCATCATCAAGAAATAAATTCCAGTTACAGCAAGAAAACCTAATCCTGTATCATTAAAATAACCTCCTAAAATAAATCCTAATGCTAAACTTCCTAATAATAATAGAAATAAAGAAAACACAGCAATAATTAATACATAAATACCGCTCGCCAACATATTACTCAGCGAATCTACGAGATCGTATTTAGCTAAAGTTATTCTATTATTAATATAAACTTTTAGTTCATTAAACATAAAAATGATTTATTTCAGACAAAGTTAATTATAAATTTTAAGGAATGTTGTATTTCGGAGAAATTAAACTCCTACGTTTTCTTGAAATTCGTCTTTTAAATCTTCTTTTGTTTGGTTTGCTTTAGATTTTAAATCTTTTCCAGCTTCTTTCGCTTTTGCTACAAACTCGTCTTTTTGTTCTGCTAATTTTGATTTTACTTCGTCTAATTTAGCTTCTAATTCTTTTTTAGTTTTTTTCGCTTTATCAGAAAAATCATTCGCGTATTTGTCTAACTCTTTTTTGTATTTGTCAGCTTCTTTTTTTAATTTTTTGCGAGTGTCTTTTCCTGATTCTGGTGCATATAATAAACCTACTACTGCTCCGATTGCTGTTCCGATTGCTAAACCTGCTAATAATTTAGTTGCATTATTTAATTTACTCATAATAAAGTTTTTTTTGAGATTAAACGTTTTTTATATTTACACTTTAAAATTACAAAAACAATACCAAAGAATTCAAATCAAATTTAAAAAATTACAATAAATGTTAATATTATCTGAAAAATCACAAAATATGCCAGCTTCTCCAATCAGAAAGTTGGTGCCTTACGCAGATGCAGCGAAAAAAAGAGGAACGAAAGTTTATCACTTAAATATTGGACAACCTGATATTGAGTCGCCAAAAGCTGTTTTAGAAGGATTGAAAAATTTTCCTTCAAACATTATTTCTTATACGCACTCAGAAGGTACGTTGGAATATCGTCAAGCTTTGGCAGATTATTTTACAAATCGTGGAATTGAATTAACGCCAGAAAATTTTATTGCAACGTTAGGAGGTTCGGAAGCTTTATTATTTATCTTCGGAATTATTGCAAATCCAGGTGATGAAATTATTATTCCAGAACCTTTTTATGCAAATTATAACGGATTTACATGTGAAAATGATGTAAATATTGTTCCTGTTCCATCTACAATCGAAAATAATTTTGCTTTACCATCTGTTGAGGAGTTTGCGAAAAAAATTACAGATAAAACACGTGCAATTTTAATTTGTAATCCTGGAAATCCAACTGGATATGTATATTCGAAAGAAGAATTAAATCAATTGAAAGAATTAGTTCTTAAACATGATATTTATTTAATTGCGGATGAAGTTTATGCAGAATATTTATATACAGAAGAAGAATTTACATCTGTTTTAAGTTTTCCAGAATTGAAAGATAATGCAATTGTAATTGATTCAGAATCGAAACGTTTTTCTTTATGTGGAGCACGTTCTGGAGCTTTGATTACACGTAACGAGAAATTCTTAAAAGCTGCAATGTTATATGCACAAGCGCGTTTAAGTCCTGTTGAAATTTCTCAATACATTGCAACTTTAGCCCACAGAAATGTTGGAACTTATTTCGAAGATTGTCGTACAGAATATTTAAAACGTCGCAATACATTAGTTGCAGGTTTACAGCAAATTCCGGGAGTGGTTTGCCCAAATCCAAAAGGGGCTTTCTACTGTATGATTCAATTACCAGTTGATAGCGCAGAGAAATTTGCAATTTGGTTATTAGAATCTTTCTCGTCAAATGGAGAAACAGTAATGTTGGCGCCAGGAGCAGGATTTTATTCAACTCCAAATTCAGGAATTCAAGAAGTTCGTTTGGCTTATGTTCTGAAAGAAGAAGATTTGGTTCGTTCTGTTGAAATCTTGAAAGAAGCTTTAGAACAATATCCAGGAACAATTAGATCATAAGAAAAATAAGAAGATGGAAATCATCGAAAATTATTCATTAAAATTATATAACACATTTGGAATAGAAGCAAAAGCAAAATATTTTGCTGATGTTGCGACTATTCAAGATTTGCGAAAAGTGTTGGTTTTTCGTCGTCAAAAAGATTTACCGATTTTATTTATTGGTGGAGGAAGTAATATGCTTTTTGTAGACGATTTTCCGGGAATTGTGTTAAAATTGAATTTGAAAGGAATCGAAATTATCAATGAAGATGATGATTTTGTGTACGTAAAAGCGCAAGGAAGCGAGAATTGGCACAATTTTGTTGAATGGACGTTGCAAAATGATTTTGGAGGATTAGAAAATCTTTCGTTGATTCCTGGAAATGTTGGTACGGCGCCGATGCAAAATATTGGTGCGTATGGCGTTGAGGTCAAAGATTATATCGAAGAAGTTCAAACATTAGTTTTGGAAACGGGTGATGAACGTACTTTTACAAATGAAGAATGTCATTTTGGTTACCGCGAATCTGTTTTCAAAAATGAATTGAGAGGACAATATGTTTTGGTAGCGGTTACATTTAAGTTGACGAAGAAGAATCACAAACTTCATGTGGAATATGGCGCAATAAAATCTGAATTGGAAAAGGAACAAATTTTTGATCCAACGATTCAAGAAATTAGTGCAGCTGTGATCAAAATTCGTCAAAGTAAATTACCAGATCCTTCACAAATAGGAAATTCAGGAAGTTTCTTTAAAAATCCTGTCATCTCGAATGAAGAATTTGCTGAAATAGAAAAACTTCATCCAGAAATTTCTCATTACAAAACTGATTCAGGTGTTAAGTTAGCTGCAGGTTGGTTAATAGAACATGCAGGTTGGAAAGGAAAACGTTTTGGTGATGCAGGAGTTCATGATAAACAAGCTTTGGTTTTGGTGAATTATGGAAATGCAACTGGACGTGAAATATATGATTTATCTGAACGAATTATAGAAGATGTGAAAGCCAAATATGGTGTAACATTGGTTCGAGAAGTCAATATTATACAATAAATTAAATCCCGCTGAAAGCGGGATTTTTTTTTGTTATATTTGATAAAAAAAGGATGAAGTATATATATTATTGTTTGTTAATGTTATTTTTATTTAGTTGCGGATCCTCTGTAAAAACAAAATTAATTAATCAGAGTACAAATGAATTAGAGAATAAAGAAGTTTTAGTGATTTATAATGAGGAGGATTTACCTTCGAAATCAATTTTATTAGGAAGTATTAAGATAGGTGATTCAGGTTTTTCAACTGAATGCTCTAAAGGAGAAGTTCTTAATAATGCTATTGAACAAACAAAAAAGAACAATGGAAATATTCTTTTAATAAGTGAGATTAAAGAACCAAGCTATGCTAGTTCTTGTTATAGACTTAAAGCAAATATTTATTATAATACAACTTCAGAAATGGAAACTTTTCATCAAGAATCTGATAATACATTTGATGCTACAGCAGATTACGCGATGGTTCATATACTTTGTACTTATATAGAAGGAAAAGCTGTAACATTTGAAGGAGAAAATAGGCTTTCTTCAGAACATAAAATCGTTATGGGAGACAAAACGGTTCGTATAAAAGAAAATCAGATGATTAGTATTCCTATTAAAAAAATTGGAAAATTAGTTTTATCTAGTGATGAATTATCTGAAAAAAGATATTTAGAAATTGATATAGAGAAAGGTAAAGAATATTTTATTAACGCATCTACTTATCGTCATAATAATGGAGCTGTACTTTTTAATGGGCAACGATTTGTTTTGAATAAATTAAATTCGACTGAGGGAAAAAATTTATATAATAGTTTAAAGTCTATTATTGATGAAAGAAAACGTTTGGAAAATGAGCAATAAATTAAATCCCGCTTTTAACGGGATTTTTTTATGAATTCATTGTGATTGTTGAAATAATTTTACAATGATCACATTTGTAATCATAAAAATTAAATAATTGACTTTTTAGTTTCCAGTTATTATTACAGTTAGGACAATTAGTTGTAAAATCGTTCTTAATTTTTCTGTAATTGTAAATATAATAATAAGTTGGTGTACCAGTTAATTTCTCTATTTCTTTACAAATTTTTAAGCCTTGCTTAGATAATTGTGAGTTAATATGCTGCATTTGATTAGTTGCCCAACGCTCGCCAACTTCGCAATTCATTTGTAAATTATCACAAGCTTGGTAATTTGTTTCCCAACTTAATATTGGTAAATATCCATAATCGTAATAAACAGGAAGTTTGTATAGTGGAACAGATTTATTACAATTTCCACATGTTATTGGAGATTCAATTGTAATTTTTAATAATATAATCAATTTTATCCAAACCATCGGTTAACGCAGCAGGACCAGGTTGTAAAATCAATTCAGATTTTATTTCGTAAAGATGATTTTGTTGTACAGCTTTTACATTTTCAAAACCAATTCGTTGTTTTACTTTTTCTGGTTTAAACATTTTTCCACACCAAGAACCGATAATAATTTCAGGATTTCGTTCTATTACTTGTTCGTCTAACAAAATTCTATCTTTTGCCAAAGCTTTATTTTTGAGTTCTGGAAAAGCTAATTTTCCACCAGCAATTTCTATCAAATCATTTACCCAAGCACTTCCCGAAATAATTGGTTCGTCCCATTCTTCAAAAAAAACAGTTGGATGATAGGAAAGGAGAGCAGCTTGTTGTTTTACTTCTTCGAGTTTTTTTTCGTAAGATTCGACTAATTTTAAACCTTTTTCTTGGCAACCAATCAATGACGTAAATTGCAAAATCATATTTAAAATTTCGTCAATTGTTCGGTGATTAAAAATAAAAACATTAATTCCTCTTCTAATTAATTCTGCTGCAATATCAGCTTGTAAATCCGAATATCCTACAACCAAATCTGGCTTCAAATTGATAATATCTTCAAATTTTGCATCTAAAAAAGTCGAAACTTTAGGTTTTTCTTTTCGCGCTTGTGGCGGACGATACGTAAAACCACTAATTCCTACTAAACGATGTTGTTCGTTAATGTTATATAGAATTTCGGTTCCTTCTTCGGTTAAACAAACAATGCGCTGAGGATATCGATTTGATGACATTTAATTATGTTTAATAATAACTAAAATTAAGATTAAAATATATAAAAAAAAAGACCACTTGTAAAAGTGGTCTTTAGATTAAATTTTCAGCTTAAATTATATATTTTTTGAATTTGCACAGCTGTAATCAACTGGACCATCGTTTGGAATATCTTTTAAAATATCTAATAAATAATCCCAGAATTTTTGAACTGAAGCAATTTCTACTTTTTCGTCAGGAGAGTGAGCGCCAGAGATATTTGGACCGAAAGAAATCATATCCAAACCAGGATAATTTGTTCCAATAATTCCACATTCTAGACCAGCGTGACATGCTACAACTTTTGGTTCTTCTCCGAATTTTGAAACATAAATACCTTTCATCAATTCTAAAATTTCTGAATGAGTATTTGCTTTCCAACCAGGGTAAGATCCTGAGAATTTAACCTCAAAACCACCTAATTCGAATCCAGCTTTTAATGTTTGCGCTAATGCTTCTTTACCTGATTCTATAGAAGAACGAGTTAAACATAAAACACGAGCATTACCATCAATAACTTCTACACGAGCCACATTGTTAGACGTTTCTACTAAACCTTCAACGTCTGGACTCATTCTGTAAACACCATTGAAAGCTGCCATAATTGTTTGAACAAAAACTTTAGAATCTTGTGCTGACATTGCATCAGTTGCATCAGTTGGTTCTAACGTAATCACCATTTTAGGTTCTTTCGTTTCGTATTCTTCAATAATTTCTGCGCGTAAAGTTTCGTAAGACGCTTTGAAAGCATCCACTTTGTCAGAAGGAATTACAATGTTAGCCCAAGACTCGCGAGGAATAGCGTTGCGTAAACTTCCACCTTCCATATGCACGATTTGTAAACCAAATTCAGTTGCAGCATTTAATAAACGAGCAATCAATTTGTTCGAATTTCCTAGACCTTCGTGAATTTGCATTCCAGAGTGTCCACCGTTCAAACCTTTTAATGTTAAGGTAAAAGCAGTTCCTTTAGTAGCTTCTTTAGTGTAAGTTTTTGTAGCCGTAACATCAACACCACCAGCGCAACCAATGTCTAATTCGTCATCTTCTTCTGTATCTAAATTCAACAAAATTTTTCCAGATAAAAATCCTGCTTTCAAACCTAAAGCACCAGTCATTCCAGTTTCTTCGTCAATTGTAAAGAAAGCTTCAATAGCTGGATGAGGAATATCTTTCGATTCTAAAATTGACATAATTGTTGCAACTCCAATTCCGTTATCAGCACCTAAAGTTGTTCCATTTGCCGTAACAAATTTTCCATCTTCAATCAACATTTCAATTCCTTGTGTCTCAAAATCGAATGTTACATCATTATTTTTTTGACAAACCATATCCAAATGCGATTGCATCACCACTTTTTTACGGTCTTCCATTCCTGGATACGCAGCTTTTTTGATCAAAACATTTCCTACTTCGTCTGTTTCGACAGGTAAACCTAAGTCTTCACCAAATTTGATGATAAACTGACGAACTTTTTCTTCTTTTTTAGAAGGTCTTGGAACTGAGTTCAATGCTGAGAAGTTTTTCCAGATTGCTTTTGGTTCCAAATTAAGAATATCGTTATTCATTGTTTGTTTTTTTATTGTTCCTCAAAGTTACGGAATTGCGACAATATAGTTTTTAAAAAAATGATGATATTAAACTGACCTATATAAGTAACTAAAGTTAATTACTTTTACTTTTCTCATTTTATAATAGATAAATCCGTTGTGCATTTTGAATTAAAA
>NZ_DKHL01000014.1:0-11373 GCF_002453775.1 Empedobacter sp. UBA6745 | reverse complement strand
TGCTAAAATTATCAAAATGCATGACGGGTATATAGATTACATATTTCTAATTAGATAAAAGATATTAAATAATACCTAATTTCAGGTAAAAGACTACTTTCTTTAGGTTCAGGAGTCAATTATTTTATTATTTAAGCCTATTAGTTTAGTCAAGAACTTAAAATTTGTGGTTAAAAACCTAAAAAAATAAGTAATAAAGCTAAAAATTTAAGTTTAGAACTATGAATTTATATTTCATAACCTAAATGAAGGAGTAAATAACTAAAAAATAGAAGTGAAAAATACAAACAATATAGTCTCTAAATCAAAAAGAAGAGTAAATCAATACAATTTACTCTTCTTTATTAAATAATAGATATTATTACATAGTATCTGGTGATGTTGAAGTAGAACCTCCTTTTTTCTTTGCAAAAAATTGACTTATTTCATTCCGTTTTGTTTCGTAACCAGAGACAGAAGTGCTTGCTTTATAGGTCGTATAAGCATAATCTGTAAGTGCAGCTTGATAATTATCAAAATCGTGCAAAATTTTAGCATTACGTAGTTGAGTCGTAATATTTTCTAACTGAGAAATTAAAACTTCTAGATTTTGTCGACTTGTATAATCTTTTGCAAATTCTATCCAATTTACTTCTGGAGAAGATAATTGTGGTTGATTTTGAAAATAATCATATACTTTATGAACGATTAATTTATTTTTCTCATTAATACTTCCATATTTTTGGCGTTCGTTTGACGTTAGGTTAATATCAATTTCTTTGACGGCTAAAGCGAGTTGTTCTATTGCTGTTTGTGCTTGTTTTATTTTATCAGTAGATAAGTGTTTGTTGTTTAAGTTTGTGATTGGCATAGTTTTTAGATTTATATTAATACCTAAATATATAAAACGAAATTTATTTTATCCGTTTATAATCAATTAATTACGTTAGTTGATTGTCTGCAAATAATTCGATATAAAAATTAACAATAAAAAAAAGCATTTACTTAAATGTAAATGCTTTTAGGAATGTATTATAATTCTCTCAACTATCTTGTCGAAGGCATTGGAGATTCTTTGTCTACAACTGGTCTATTTTCGGCGTTTGCTAAAATCCAAATTGTATTGAAAGCTAATTTTGTACGACGCGTCAATAAATCATATTCAATTTTATCTGGCGTATCGCCTGGTTTGTGGTAATCATCGTGAACACCGTTAAAAAAGAAAACAGATGGAATGTTATGTTTTGCAAAGTTGTAGTGGTCAGAACGATAATAAAAACGATTTGGATCATCTGGCGTATTGTAACGCATATCCAAATTAATTCCCAATCCATTGTTTGCAGCTAAAACAGCTTTGTGTAAGTCAGAAGACAACATTTCAGATCCAATAACATACACAAAATCTCTTGTTTTTTCGTTGTGCTCATAATCTACGCGCCCAATCATATCAATATTAACATTTGCAATTGTATTTGCTAAAGGAAAAATTGGATGCTCCGAATAATATTTAGAACCCAATAACCCTTTTTCTTCACCAGAAACATGTAACAATAAAACCGAACGTTTTGGACGGATTCCTTTCTTCTCAGCTTCGCGGAAAATACGACCAATTTCCATTACTGCAACAGTTCCAGAACCATCATCATCAGCACCAGGATACAATTTTCCATCTTTGATTCCGTCATGATCATAATGAGCAGAAATTACTACAATTTCTTCTGGTTTTTCTGAACCTTTGATGAATCCCATTACATTTCTCATTTGACCTTTTACTCGACTAAAAGTAGCAGCAGGAATAATTTGGAAATAATTATTATTTGGACCATTAATTCCTAATTCTTTGTAATAATTTGAAATGTAATTCCCCGCTTTTATTTCTCCTTCCGTACCAGCATTTCTACCTTCCATATCAGGCGCAGCAATAATATAAAGCTGTTTTTTTAATTCCGCTTCAGAAATTTTATCTGTATATTTTACAAGACTCTTTTGATATTTCTCCTGAGAAATTGGTTTTGTAGAATCACAACTTACTAAAGTAGCAGCTAAAGCAATTGCAAATAAAAATTGTTTCATGTTAATTTTTTGAATTAAATTTAAAATTAATCTAACCAAGCAGAATAAAAAAGAAAATTTGAATAAAAAACCAATATTTATACGGATTCTATCCGATTTTGGGATTGTCTTTTTTATATTTGCCCGTTTTTAAATAAATTATGTCACAATTATTCAGAAAAAAATCTGTCGAATCCATTTTAGCAGAGTCTGCAAAGAACACGTCTACAATGAAAAGAACCTTAGGTGTTCGAGATTTAACAGGTTTTGGTATCGCCGCAATTGTTGGAGCTGGTATTTTTAGTACCATTGGTCGAGCAAGTTTCGAGGGCGGTCCAGCAGTTATCTTCCTTTTTATTTTTACGGCAATTGCCTGTGGTTTTACAGCTTTTGCTTATGCAGAATTTGCTTCGTTAGTGCCTGTTTCGGGTAGTGCGTATACCTATAGCTATGTTGCATTTGGAGAATTATTTGCTTGGGTAATTGGTTGGGCATTGATTATGGAATATGCGATTGGGAATATTGTGCTCGCGATTTCGTGGAGTGATTATTTTACCACCTTGCTCTCCGGAATGGGATTACATCTGCCAGAATGGATGACAATGGATTATTTTACGGCGAGAGAAGGTTTTGAATTTGTTTCGAATGAATTAGCGAAAGGTAAAACATTAGAAGGAATTGCGAATTCGCCTTATGCACAAGAAATCCCAAAATATTTAGCTTTCAAAGATGCACCATATTTAGGATTCAATTTAGTGGTGGATATTCCTGCATTAATCATTACTTTTTTGATTACAGCTTTGGTTTATCGCGGTATTAATGAATCGAGAAAAGCAAGTAACGCAATGGTTGTGTTAAAATTAGCAGTGGTGCTTTTGGTAATTGTGGTTGGCGCTTTTTATGTGAATCCAGATAATTGGAATCCTTTTGCACCGAATGGAGTAGGAGGCGTTTTGGCTGGAGTTTCGTCTGTTTTTTACGCTTATATTGGGTTTGACGCGATTAGCACAACTGCGGAAGAATGTAAAGATCCGAAGCGAGATTTGCCTCGTGGAATTTTTGCGTCTATCATTATTTGTACTGTTTTATATGTGCTGATTGCTTTAGTAATTACGGGAATGGTTCATTATTCTGAATTGAATGTTGGAGATCCTTTGGCGTATGTTTTTGATAAAATTCAAGATTTAAAGTGGTTGGCAGGAATTATTGCTTTTTCGGCTGTAGTAGCGATGGCGAGTGTATTTATTGTTTTTCAAATTGGGCAACCTCGTATTTGGATGACAATGTCTCGCGATGGTTTATTACCAAAGAAATTTTCTACTATTCACCCAAAATTTAAAACACCATCTTTTGCGACTATTTTTACTGGATTTGTTGTAGGTATTCCTATTTTATTTACAGATTTAGAATTGGTTGTTGATGCTTGTTCTATCGGAACTTTGTTTGCTTTTGTGTTGGTTTGTGCGGCTGTACTTCGTATGGATGCTGATCCAAATGCGAAAAGAGGAAATTTTAAAACGCCTTTTATCAATGCAAAATACATTATGCCAATTGTAACTGCGGTGATTGTATTTTTATGCGCAACAACGTTTAAAGATGATTCGATTGATTTCTTTACGAATAAACCGCAACCTATGCCAGTTGAACATTTTGTAAGTTCGTTAACGCCAAAAGAACTAAAAGATTCTTATGCAACAATTAATGAATTAACAGGATCTGAAATTGAATTTTTGGATGATTATTTGGCTCAACTATCACCAGAACAATACAAATCTACTTTGAGCAAATTGCCAGTTTATGAGGATAAGAAGATGGAAAAAGGTTGGGATGTTTTCAAACACAAAATTCCAATGATTCTATTCTTAATGATTTATGTTTTTATGGTTGTTAGAACGTTTTTCAAAAGAACTTCTATTATTCCACTTGCAGGTATGTTATGTTGTTTTTATATGATGGCACAATTAGGATTAAAAAACTGGATGATTTTCTTGATTTGGATCGCAATTGGTTTGACAATTTATTTTACATACGGTTATAAACATAGTAAGTTGAGAAATCAAAATTCATAATAGTAAAAAAGCGATTCAATTTTGAATCGCTTTTTTCTTAAAATTATTTCATCAAAAAAGTTATATAACTTCTTTATTTCACCTCAAAACTCTACCTTTGTCTTATAAATTTGACGACAAATGTTTAGAACTCATACTTGTGGTGAATTAACACAAGCCAACATTAATGAAAAAGTAACGTTAAGCGGTTGGGTATCAACGCTACGTGACAAAGGTTTTATGATGTGGATCGATTTACGTGATCGCTACGGAATCACACAAATCATCTTAGATGAAGAACGTTCTTCGAAAGAATTATTTGAAACTGCTCGTCATTTAGGACGTGAGTTCGTAATTCAAGTTACAGGAACTGTAATCGAAAGAGCTTCAAAAAATCCAAACATTCCAACAGGAGATATCGAAATCTTAGCAGAAAACATTACAATTTTAAATGAATCTGCATTGCCTCCATTTACAATCGAAGATAATACAGATGGTGGAGAAGATATCCGTATGAAATATCGTTATTTAGATATTCGTCGTAATCCAGTAAAAGAAAAATTAATCTTCCGCTCTAAAGTTGCGCAGGAAGTTCGTAAATATTTAGATGCACAAGAATTTGTAGAAGTTGAAACTCCAGTTTTAATCAAGTCTACACCAGAAGGTGCACGTGATTTTGTGGTTCCATCTCGTATGAATCCAGGTGAATTTTATGCATTACCACAATCGCCACAAACATTCAAACAATTGTTAATGGTAGGAGGTCTTGACCGCTATTTCCAAATTGTAAAATGTTTCCGTGACGAAGATTTACGTGCAGACCGTCAACCAGAGTTTACACAAATTGACTGTGAAATGTCGTTTGTTGAACAAGAAGATATCATGAATGTTTTCGAAGGTTTAGCAAAACATTTATTACATACATTCAAAGGTTTAGAATTTGATCAATTTCCAAGGATGACATTTGCAGAAGCAATGCGTCGTTATGGAAATGATAAACCAGATATCCGTTTTGGAATGGAATTCGGTGAAATTACAGACTTAGCGAAAGGAAAAGATTTTAAAATATTTGATGAGCAAGAATTAATCGTCGGTATTGCTGCTGAAGGATGTAATTCTTACACGCGCAAAGATATTGATAAATTAATTGAGTGGGTTCAACGTCCTCAAATTGGGGCAACTGGACTTGTTTGGGCACGTTACAACGAAGACGGAACGTTTAAATCTTCTGTAGATAAATTTTATTCACAAGAAGATTTAGCTGCTTGGGCTGAGCGTATGGATGCAAAACCAGGTGATTTGATGTTAGTAATGTCTGGTAATACAAATAAAGTACGTGCGCAATTATCGGCTTTACGTATGGAAATTGCAGAACGTTTAGGTTTACGCAATCCAGAAGTTTTCGCACCTTTATGGGTTGTAGATTTTCCATTATTAGAATGGGATGAGGAATCTGAAAGATATCACGCAATGCATCACCCATTTACTTCTCCAAAACCAGAGGATATGGAATTAATTGCGACTAATCCAGGTGAAGTTCGTGCAAATGCATATGATTTAGTTTTAAATGGTAATGAAATCGGTGGAGGTTCTATTCGTATTTTCGATAAAGAAGTTCAAGCAAGAATGTTCGAATTATTAGGATTTACGCCAGAACAAGCAGAAGCGCAATTTGGTTTCTTAATGAACGCTTTCAAATACGGAGCGCCACCTCACGGAGGTTTAGCATTCGGTTTTGACCGTTTTGTATCGATTTTAGATGGTTCTGAAACAATTCGTGATTACATCGCGTTCCCTAAAAATAATTCAGGTCGTGATGTTATGATTGATGCGCCTTCTCCAATTGATCAAACACAAATGGATGAACTGAATATTGCGTCAACATTTGTTGCAAAATAAAAAGAAAAAATTTCTATAAATATTAAAGACTACTTAGATAAGTAGTCTTTTTTTGTTTCAAATTATAGATATATAAAAAGCCTAAAATGTATAACATTTTAGGCTTTTCTAATCTTTATTAAAGATAAATTAATTTAAATTAATGATATAATCCTCATGTAATATCGTTGATTTAACAAACTTAATTGACTTTGAAAAAGATAATATTTTGATTATAGTAAATTGTTGTGGTTCTTGATTTTCAGAATAAAATTCAATCATAAAAACTTATTTTACTTAAAACGCTAATAAGATAAGTTTATTTTTTAATCAACTGTTAAAATAATGTTATTATTTTCAATTACTTTTCTAAGATTGATAATAGCATATCGCATTCTTCCTAATGCTGTATTTATACTAACATCAGTTTCTTCTGCAATTTCCTTAAAACTTAATTCTTTAAATATTCTAAGTTCTAATACCTCTCTTTGATCTTCTGGTAACTGAGTGACTAAATTTCTTAAATCATTTTCAATTTGTGATTTAATGATTTTAGTTTCAGAACATTCATCACTGATACCAATAAAGTCAAAAATATTATATTCTTCATTGTAACCAACAGTTTCGCTAACCGTAGGCATTCTTTTGTTTGATCGAAAATAGTCAATAGTTAAATTGTGAGCAATACGCATAACCCAAGGCAAAAATTTACCTTCTTCGTTATATCGTCCACCTTTTAATGTAAGGATTACTTTGATAAAAGTGTCCTGAAATATATCTTCAGTTACGTCTTTATCTAAGACTTTAGAGTATATAAAACTATAGATTCTTCCTTTGTATTTCTCTATCAATGTTTCTAAAGCATTTTCATTACCTCTCAAATAATCTTGGATTAATAAAGAGTCGTCTTCATAGTTCATAGTAGCAATTGTTAATTTTTAAAGTAGAATTAAATCTATAGGCTGTATTTTTTTGTTTATTCAAATATAGGTAAACAAAAATTTCTTACAAGTTTTTTAACATAATTATTCATAATTTTTTTTAAAAATTTCTTAAAAAAATAAATAATTGTTAATTTTTGCTATTATGTATAATAATGTATTCACTTTATTGTGGATTTAATAAAGCTATAAATAAGAGTTGTATAGAATTAATTTAGATGAATTGTATTCTTAGAACTCATTTTTTGTATTTTAACATTTGATAAAGATTTAGAGAAGGATAAAATTTTATCTATGGTTGATTTTTTTGGACCTAAAGTTTTTAATTCTTTTTTCATGTAAGTGGTTTAAAAAATTAAAATCAAATATTAGTCCACAATATTAATTTATTGTAAAAAAGTCTTCTCAATCTGAGAAGACTTTCTAAAATAAACTATTTTTTAATCTAGGATTAAATCTTTGCGATGTGTTGAACTAAATCAACTACTTTGTTTGAGTAACCAATTTCGTTGTCATACCAAGCAACTAACTTAACGAAAGTAGGGTTTAGCATGATACCAGCTTCTGCATCGAAAATAGATGTTCTTGTATCACCTACGAAATCTTGAGATACAACAGCATCTTCTGTGTATCCTACAATTCCTTTCATATCTCCTTCAGCAGCTTCGCGCATTACTTTTTTGATTTCGTCGTAGTTTGTTTCTTTTGCTAATTTAACTGTTAAATCAACTACAGAAACGTCAACTGTTGGTACACGGAAAGACATTCCTGTTAATTTTCCGTTCAATTCTGGAATTACTTTTCCAACTGCTTTTGCAGCACCTGTAGATGATGGAATGATGTTTACCATTGCGCTACGTCCACCTCTCCAATCTTTCATTGATGGTCCGTCAACTGTTTTTTGAGTTGCAGTAGTTGCGTGAACTGTAGTCATTAAAGCTTCCACAATTCCGAAATTTTCGTGAATTACTTTTGCTAATGGTGCTAAACAGTTTGTTGTACAAGAAGCGTTAGAAACGATTGTATCTTCTGCTGTCACAGATTCGTGGTTAACCCCCATTACAAACATAGGAGTATCATCTTTAGAAGGACCTGTTAAAACAACTTTTTTCGCTCCAGCTTCGATGTGTTTTCCTGCAGTTTCTTTTGTTAAGAATAAACCTGTTGCTTCGATTACGATATCAGCTCCAACTTCGTCCCATTTCAAGTTTGCTGGGTCTCTTTCTGCTGTAACGCGAATTGTTTGTCCATTAACAATTAAGTTTCCGTTTTCTACTTTAACTTCTCCGTTAAATTTTCCGTGAACCGAATCATACTTTAGCATATAAGCTAAATAATCAACGTCTACTAAATCGTTAATACCTACGATTTCAATATCGTTTCTCTCAATAGCAACCCCGAAAACAAGGCTACCAATTCTTCCGAATCCGTTGATTCCAATTTTAATTTTTGACATAGTATATATAATTTCCCTTTATATTAAATGTTTAAATCGCTAAAATATTAGCTACTTTGATTAACTCTTCGTCAATCTCATTGTGTTTTTTGATGGCTTCATCTATCGCTGTAAATACAACTTTATTAGAGCGAATTCCAGCCATAAGATTTGTTTTTCCTTCTAATAAACCTTCTACAGCAGCAATTCCTAAACGACTTGCTAAAACGCGATCGTGACAAGATGGAGAACCACCACGTTGTATGTGTCCTAAAACAGTTACACGAATATCATATTCAGGATGACGATTTTGAACTTGTTTTGCTAATTCAAAAACTCCACCTAATTTTTCACCTTCTGCAACTACAACGATGCTTGATTTTTTTCCAGATTTTTCTGAACGTTCCAAAGAAGAACATAATTCTTCGACGCTATCACGCTGTTCTGGAATCAAAATATCTTGTGCACCTGAAGCAATTCCACTATTTAAAGCAATAAAACCTGCATCACGTCCCATAACTTCTACAAAAAATACACGATCATGTGAAGTTGCTGTATCTCTTAATTTATCAATTGCATCAATGACAGTATTCAAAGCTGTATCATATCCAATTGTAAAATCTGTTCCAAAAATATCATTGTCAATTGTTCCCGGAATTCCAATAAATGGAACACCAAACTCTTGATGAAAGATATTTGCTCCTGTAAAAGAACCATCTCCACCAATTACAACTAAAGCATCAATGTTATTTTGTTTTAGATGATCGTATGCTTTTTGACGACCTTCTGCAGTTTTGAATTCTAAAGAACGAGCTGTTTTAAGGATTGTACCACCTTGATTGATAATGTTTTTTACCGAACGAGGTCCAAGTTCAATCATATCATTGTTAATCAAACCTTCGTAACCTTGACGGATTCCTACTGATTTGATATCGTAGTACTTACATGCTCTTACAACGGCACGTAAGGCCGCATTCATTCCAGGCGCATCACCTCCAGAGGTTAATACACCAATTCTTTTTATATTGTTTCCCACGTTTTTCCCTTTATTAAATCAAATATAATAAAAAATCAGAATATTATTATAATTGGTAGTATGAAAGATAAATTAATCTTCGTCGACAGGTTTTAACGTTCCGTCTGCAAAATCTCGTTGAAGAATAACTGCAATATACAAATCTTCTCGAGTTCGCTTCGGATCATAAGTTTGTTTCAGATCAATATTAAATGCGCCACTTGCAGCTTGATAAAGAAAAGCATTCAATCCGCCACGTAATTCTTTTATAATATCGTATGTTGTTTTATCGGTTTCTTTATAGATTAATTTAGTAAGAATTTGTCCTCGAGAGCTTGACATATTTTTTAATTGATTCTCAAATTGATCAGCTAAATCCTTTTGACGAGATTTAATAAAACGTTTTTTGTCTCGTCTTTTATCCATAGTTTGAATCGTATCCGATACATAATTATATTCTCTAACAGCAGTTCTTACATAGGGCCAAACATCGCGAACACGCTTTCTTAACCATAAATAATACTTTTTTTCTAAATCAGTTTTTAAATGAACCGAATAACTATTCATTTCATTAAGATGTATTGTGTCTAAAGGATTAAAAGCAAATTCATCTAAATTAATTGAATCATTTTTAATTTCTTGTGCAGGATTTTTTCCACCTAAATCTAACCCAAAAATTTGAGCATTAACATTAGATAATCCAATAAAAGTAAGTAGTAAAGTTATATGATAGATATAAAATTTCATATCAGAATTAGTTCAAAAATTGTTCCTAAAATTAGTACATTTGTTAGATAAATAAACTAAAATGAGTACAAATAATTTGTTTGATCAACAATCTTTGGATTTTTTGACAAAATATTTAAATACAGCATCACCTACAGGTTTTGAAAGTGAAGGACAAAAAGTTTGGATGGATTATATCAAACCATATGTAGATGAAGTAAAAACAGATAATTACGGATCTGCTTATGGCGTGATTAATCCCGAAGCGAAGTATAAAGTTGTGATTGAAGCGCACGCTGATGAGATTTCTTGGTTTGTGAATTATATTTCTGATGACGGATTGATTTATGTGATTCGTAACGGAGGATCAGATCATATGATTGCGCCTTCTAAAGTGGTTAATATTCATACCAAAAAAGGAATTGTGAAAGGTGTTTTTGGTTGGCCAGCAATTCATTTGCGTCAAGCAGGAAAAGACGAAGCGCCAACTCCAGATAAAATTTGGATTGATACAGGTTGTACATCGAAAGAGGAAGTTTTAGAACTTGGAATTCATGTTGGTTGTGTGATTACTTATCCTGATGAATTTTTTACGTTGAATGACCGTTATTTTGTTTGTCGTGCGATAGACAATAGAATGGGAGGGTTTATGATTGCTGAGGTTGCACGTAAATTGGCAGAAAATAAAGATCAATTAGATTTTGGTTTATACGTTGTAAATGCGGTTCAGGAAGAAGTTGGATTGCGTGGTGCGGAAATGATTACGCAAACAATTAAACCAAATGTTGCAATTATTACGGACGTTACACACGATACAACGACGCCAATGATTACAAAATCGAAAGAAGGTGAGCAAAAATGTGGTGATGGTCCTGTTGTTTATTATGCGCCAGCTGTGCAAAATAATGTGCGTGAATTAATTATTGATGCAGCTGAGAAAAATAATATTCCTTTTCAGCGTGCGGCTAGTTCTCGTGTAACAGGAACGGATACAGATGCTTTTGCATACAGTAATGGTGGAGTACCTTCGGCTTTAATTTCGTTGCCGTTGCGTTATATGCACACAACTGTTGAAATGGTTCATCAAGCTGATGTAAAAAATGTCATCGAGTTGATTTACGAATCAGTGAAAACAATTAAAAACGAACAAAGTTTTAAATATCATACTGTTTAAAATATAAAGTGATTAAAAAAGAAAAGGCTGTTTTACGACAGCCTTTTCTTTTTTAATATAGATTAATTATTTATATAAAAAACGTCCCTACTACTTCACTTTACTTTTGATCCACTTCGCAACGG
>NZ_DKHL01000022.1:0-12164 GCF_002453775.1 Empedobacter sp. UBA6745 | reverse complement strand
AAGTTTAAATTAAGGTTTGCAAATTCGAAAAAGCGTTCTATATTTGCACTCGCAATACCGCAACAACCTGGGTTATTGGAGAGTTGGCAGAGTGGTCGAATGCGGCAGTCTTGAAAACTGTTGAGGGTCACACCTCCGGGGGTTCGAATCCCTCACTCTCCGCTAAAAGCTTGAACATTTGTTCAAGCTTTTTTTTTGTATTATTTTCTACTTCCAAAAATTCCAAACTTTACCATCAAAAAAGGCAATTGTTTTTGATGTGATATCGTAACACATTAGTCCTGGATAAGGAGAAATAATATCATTGATAACGTCGTTTACACGAGGTAAAACCATTGCTTTATCAGTAGATTCTAAAACTAAAATTCCTTTTGCATCAGTTTTTTCAGAACCAACTATTACACCCTCGCCATTATCTGTTGAAGAATTAGTAATGATTGAAGATTTATCTCCGGTATCTGATAAATCAATCCAACTATTGTTTTCGTACATTTTTACTTTAGCATCTGTTTGATCAAACATAAAAGTACCATTAGTAACTTCGGTAGATGTTGTTGTGTTTGCAGGTAAAATTATTCCTTTAGAATTATTGTCTTCGAATTGTAAAAGTGTTGATTCTGTAATATTTACAGTTTTTTCGTCAGTTGCTATAATTAACTGAGCTTTCGTTTCATTCATTGCGAGAGCAACAAATAAAGATAGATATATTAAAAATTTCATGTTTATTGTTTAATTATTACAAGATTTTTTGATGCAGCTCCAAGTTGAGCCATTATAAAGTTTGACACATTTATCCGTAGTATCGTAAATAATCATTCCTTCAAGAGGTTTTAAAATCTGAGAAGAGGTAGTACGATTTATTACCAATCCTTTGTTACTCGATTGTAAAGCAATAAATCCGTTCGGAATATTTGTCGGAAAGTTTTCATTTTGACTATAAGAAGAAATTCCAACATTTGTATATCCTTTTGGAGTTCCAATTATAGGATTTTGAGTACAAGTTGTAGTATCAAAAGAGAATTTCAACGTTATAAGTGCCGTCGAACAAACTCCAAGTGTATTACATACTTGATAACGCAAAGGTTCAGTCGGAACAGTTGCACCTTCTGCTACTGTAATTTCTCCAGTTTCTGGATTTAACGTAATTCCATCAGGCCAATTATCAATTGTTGCAATTGTTGTGTTTTTATCATTTCCAGATAATATTATTTTAGCTAATTCTTCATTATAAGTGTCATTAGAAATAATATTAAATGTACGATCTGTAGAAGTTACAATAAAAGAATCGTTATTCGCTTTTATGACAGCGTCGATTTCTGGGCTATTTGAACAATCAATTACATTTGCATCATCAGTTGTTTCTTCAAGTATAATGTCGTCTACGTAAAAATCGTTTCCTCCATCTGCTATTACATTATTACGTAACGCAATTGCAATCGAAGAGCAGCTTTTACTATCAGGTACTTTGAAACTCCAAGATTTTTGTTCCCATTTATTTGCTTCCGTTAATCTCATTACATTATTGGAACCATCATAGAAATTTGTGATACCTAAATCTTTGTTCGATGATCCTAAAATTTCTTCTGTTGTAATATTCTGCGCTTCGAAATTTACACCAACATTATTTCTTCCAGAGCCATAAAACCAAGCTGATATTTTATACGTTTTTCCTGGTTCTAATACCACAACACGTCTATAATATTGATTTAAAACTTTACCTCCATTTACGACTAAGACTGCACCATCATCAGAAATGTCGGTATGATTTTGAATTTTCTGCCACCAACTACCTTTCCAGAAATTATTTCCATCAGGAGCGTCAGTTGTAAAATCGTAAATGTTTTTTGGTGCAATTACCGCATAATATCCGTTATCAATATTCCAAACATCTTGGTTTGATGTAGCTCGACTCGTTTTACTTGGATTTGGTGCTTCTTGGAAGTATTGATCTGCTAAATGATAAAAACTTGATCCGTGACTATCAAATTTCTCTAAATTGCTATCATTTCCAGATTGTGGTACATATTGTGAACCAATTCTTGTTGTAGATTTTCCAAAATCTTCATTAAATATTACCTTTGTTGTTTGAGATTTAACAAAACTTATACTAAGGAAAATAAAGACATTGAAAAAAAGTATATTTTTAATCATAATTTGTGTAGATTAATTACTTTCTAATAATTTCAATTTAGACAATAAATCTATACGGCTATTTTGAAATAATTTAATTAATTTTATTATTTTGAGACAGCAAATTTAGAATGTACTTTTGTAACAAATCTTTATAAGAAACGTTAAAATATTTCTAATAATCAAATAGTTATGTTTTTAATTGCTTATTAAGTATTTATTAAGTAGATAAAATGTTATTAAACAGTATGATATGGTAAGGCAGTTAACTTATGATGATTTTGGACATACGCTTCATCATAATCAAATTCAATCGGTTGATGGCAATTATCTTGTTTTTGATACACGTAATGATGATACAAAAATTGGAGAAACTTCTTCCATCTGTTTACTTCACACGAAAACTTACGAATCCGAAATTATTTATACCACAAATAATCAAACAGAATTTGGTCCTGGTGTTGGTGCAGCCTCGTTTTCGCAAATTGAGAATAAAGTTATTTTTATACATGGTATTCGAAATGCAAATCAAGCAAATCCATATTCGCCAACAAGAAGAACAGGTGTTGCAATTGATCTAGAATTTCCAAATCAGCCTATTTTTATGGATGCACGAAATATAAATTTTCCCTTTACAAATGGTGCTTTGCGTGGAGGAACACATTCACATTCTTGGAAAAAAGAAAAGAATTGGATTAGTTTTACCTACAACGATTATGTCTTGGAACAAGAATCTAAACAAAATTCTACCATAAAAGATCAGCGAGTAGTTGGAATGATGTTTCCAAAAAAAGTTGAGGTTAACTTGGATGAATCATTAGAGAATAATTCTGGCGAAATGTTTTCGATTATCGTTTCGAAAGTAGTAGTAAATCCTATAAATGGAAGTGATGAAATCGAAAAAGCTTTTGATGAATGTTGGATAAACTCAACAAACAATATTGCATTTCAGGGGCATGTGCATGATGAAAAAGGGAATTTGAAAACAGAAATTTTTGTTGCTGAAATTCCAGATGAAATAACGATTAATGAAAATGATGATTTAAAAGGAACTTTAACGACTTTGCCAGATGTGCCAAGTTGTATTTCGCAAAAACGAATCACTTTTACTCAAAATGGAATTAGCAATTTTAGACATTGGTTACGTTCTTCCCCAGACGGAAAAATCATCTATTTTTTGATGGAAGATGAATTCGATAAAACGCAATTATTTGGTGTAAATTTAGTTTCGAATGAAATTATTCAATATTCTTTTTTAGGAAATTCGATTAGCTCTCCATTTAATCTTTCACCAGACGGAAAATATGCTATTTATTTTGTTGATGACAAAATATATCTAAATGATTTAACCGAAAAAAAATCTAAACAACTATATCAAGCTCAAAAAATTAATAATGAATTGACAGGAATTCCTCATTTTTCAAATGATGGAAAAAAAATCTATTTTAATCAATTTGTTCCAAATAATTTCAATAAAAAGTTTATTCAAATCTTCGAATTAGAGTTGTAAAACAAATTTGAAATATGTTAAATTTTCTATTTCGCAAAAGAAATATTTGTTCTTAATAAAAAAATATTCTAAATTTAGTACAGATACTTAACCGAACCTAAGGTCTATGCTTTAAAAAAAATTAGATTGCACGCTCTTATTCGAGTCTAACCAACGAGATTAAGACCTAAAACAAAACCTCCAATTTGGAGGTTTTTTTTATGATTTTATTAGTTTTACTTCATACAAATCCTTGCGTCTGTCTTTCATCGTTTTTACCGTTCCATATTCATGCAATTCTTTCAAAAGATAAAGATCTACATCCGATATTAACACCATTTCCGTATTCGGAGTTGCTTCTGCTTTGACTCCATTGTTTGGAAATGAAAAGTCTGAAGGAGTGAAAACTGCCGATTGCGAATATTGTATATCCATATTATTAACACGAGGTAAATTACCTACAGATCCTGCAATTGCAACATAACATTCGTTTTCTATAGCACGAGCTTGCGCACAACTTCTTACACGAGTATAGCCATTCTGTGTATCTGTCATAAACGGAACAAACAATATTTCCATACCTTGATCGGCTAAAATACGGCTCAATTCAGGAAATTCAACATCATAACAAATCAGCAAACCTACTTTTCCGCAGTCGGTATCAAAAACTTTTATTTCGTCACCACCATTCAATGCGTAATATTTGAACTCGTTTGGTGTAATATGTATTTTACTATACGAATCTAATTTCCCCGAACGATTACATAAAAATGACGTATTATACAGTTTTCCTTCCTTCAGATGTGGCATCGAACCTGATATAATATTGACATTATATGTAATTGCAAATTCTTGAATTTTCTTTACAATATCATCTGTCATTGTAGCTAATTGATGCATCGCCTCAATCTCTTTCAAGTGATTATACGGACTCATCAATGGTGAATTGAAAAATTCTGGAAACATGATAAAGTCAGAGCCATAGTCGCTCACCGCACTTACGAAAAACTCAATTTGATCATAAAAATCTTGTAAACCATTAAACAAACGCATCTGCCATTGTACCAAACCAAGACGAATAGTACGTTTTGTAGGCGAATTAGATTTCAATTCAGGTTCGTAATAGATATTATTCCATTCTAATAAAGTGGCATATTCTAAGGATTCTTTATCATCTTTCAGATAATTTTTCAAGATTTTTTTGACATTAAAATCATTCGAAATCTGAAAAGCTAAAGTTGAATCAAAAATCTCTTTACTTTTTACTTTTTCTATATATTGTCTAGGAGATAATTCTTGCGAATATTTATGATAATTTGGAATACGACCTCCTGCAACAATTGATTTTAGATTCATTTCTTCACAAAGCGCTTTACGTTCATCATATAAACGTCTTCCTAAGCGCAATTGTCGATAATTTGGATGAACAAAAACTTCAATTCCATACATTACATCACCTTCTGGATCATGTTTTAAAAATTTACCATTAGATGTTATCGTATCATAATTGGATTCGATGTTCGTTTTTTTCGAATTAACCACAATACTCAATGCCGAAGCAACAACTTTTCCATCCACTTCAACACAAAGTTGACCTTGCGGAAAAATAGCTAATAATTCTTTAATTTCGTCGACAGTCCAAGTTCCAAGCTGATTGTGATAGGCTTCTTTTGTAGATTCAGTCAAATCACTATAATCTTCAAGAGTCAAATTTCTGACCTGAATATTCATTTTATTTAGATTTAGATTATGCTTGAATTTAGCAAATATTAATCCAATAAACAATTTTAAAAAATAAATTTAGACCTATCTTCGTATAGACTAATGAGCATGAAATGAAAGATGTAAAAATAGAGTTTAGAAAGCCTATTTATCCTGTGAGTGACGAATTGAATCATTATTTAGAGAAATATCATCGCACAACAAAAGCGAGTATAGAATATGATGATTTGATGCGTTTTTCGGGTTGTATAGCGTTGGAAGATAAGGAAGGGAATGACACACATTGGTTGGGTGTTTATTATACCGACTCGGAACATCAGGAAATACAAGATAGCCTAAACAGAATTTATACTTACTTACATTCAGACGGAGATGAGGAGTCTTTGCCTTATCTTGTTGTTGATTCTATTGATTATTGTACGTTCGGAAATTCTAAACCTTTTCGAATTCGAGTTCGTAATATTTTGAATGATAATTATACCAATTTTTACATTAAAAAAGCAGATGCTTCGCGTATTTATGGTTTAGAATTAGAAGATATTTTATCGCCTCACCGAATCAATTTTTTGGTCTACAAAAATACATTGATTGAAGAGCATATTTTAGGAATTCCAGGTGATGTTTTTATCAAAAATTATTTGGATAAATGTAATGATTTAGAGAAAAATCAGATTGCGAAAGAATTTGTAAAGTTCAATGAACGTTGTTTTATTGGTCTTTTGGGTGATATGCGATCGTATAATTATGTGGTGATTCCAATTCACGATTTTGATCAAGTTATCTATAGAATTCGACCAATTGATTTCGATCAACAATGCTATGAAGGAAATTTAAAAATTTATCGACCACAGTATTTTAAAGAAAATAAAATTATGGTTGATTTGGTGAATAATCGTTTGAAACCAAATTCTGTCGATCAATATAGAAAAGAAGTAAAATCCTTGATTTCGAAAAGAATTTCGAATAGTTCGAAACGTTTTCGTGATTTAATGAAAATCATGAAAAATGATCATATTTCTAAACCAGAAAATGTTGAGCAATTACGAACTGGTTTTGCAAAGTTTTATAAAGATCAATCTTACGAAAATTGCGAAAAAATGGGCGAAGTCTTGTATAAAGCAATTGCGAATAGTTTGGAACAGATAAAATAAAGAAAAGCTTCTCAAAAATTGAGAAGCTTTCTTTTTTGATATAATTTAGAAATTAGTTTTTTAATAACTGCTTTCTGAAACGTAAAGCAACTAAACCTGCTCCAATTACCAATAAAGGAAAATAATCATTTATTGGAGTTGGATCTGGATCTGTACTAGGACCATTTGGATCATCTGTATCATCAGCTTCTTGAGTAGTGTTATTACTTTCAAAAAAACGAATTCCACCTTCTTCAGTATTTGCAAAAGTCACAGTAGACATCAAACAAAATAATAAAGTTATTTTTTTTATATTTTTCATACGTT
The DNA here is from genome assembly GCF_002453775.1 of Empedobacter sp. UBA6745. Taxonomy (NCBI): domain Bacteria; kingdom Pseudomonadati; phylum Bacteroidota; class Flavobacteriia; order Flavobacteriales; family Weeksellaceae; genus Empedobacter; species Empedobacter sp. UBA6745. The sequence continues at coordinate 5,366 of NZ_DKHL01000022.1, read as the reverse complement.
AATTATTTTAAAATTACTTTTCTAGATTCAATTGTACCATTTTTATTCTCTACAACAACTACAACAACTTGAGGATTTACATTCAAATTGATTACATAATTTTTTGTATTTATGTTTTGAATATTTTGTAACTGTCTTCCTGAAATATCAACTAATTTTATTGATTTAATTGATTCTTTAGATGAAATTGTAATTTGTTTATTTTGAGCATAAACTACCAATCCTTTTTTAGACAAATCATTTGTTGATAATGTTTTATTTTGATAATTTATAGAGAAACGATCATTAATTTCACCTGCTTCTGTATCAAAAGAATAAGATTTTAATTCGTTTAAATTAAATACTTTATCTAATTTTTTGTCTACCAAATAGATATTTTGATTTTCGAAAACACCTTCAAATTGCTCTAAATTAATTTGATAAGTTCCTGCTTTTTTAACATTGAAAGTTAAATCAAAAGAATCTTCGTTATTGAAATCTCCACGTCCTTGAATTACAAATAAATCATTGTTCAAAACAGAATATAATCCTTCATTATTATTATCAAATGGTTTAGCATCAAAATTTTGATCAAATTTATTTGTCGATCCGTTTACATATCCTATTAAAGAAGAATTTATTTTACCTTGATTATTTGATAAACTTAACCAATATCTATCTTTTTGTTCTTTGTAATAAACTGGACCATTAGCAGAGGTACGCATCGCATTATTAAGTACTAAATTACCAGCGTTTGCTACTTTTACTATAAATCCTTGTGCAATATCAATATTTTGAGAAGTTACGCTATTATCATTCCATCCTGTTCCATTGTAAATAGCCCAGTTAGAACCTTGATATGCTCCATTTACAATTGGTTTAGAATGCGTCCAAACATAAACAGAGTTTACTCCTACTGATGTATTAGCAGCAATTAAAGCATCTAAACTAAGTGGTGACGCGTAAGGATTTCCTACTGCATTATTTCCTTTAGAAGCTTTAGTTACAGGAATCGTTACTTCTCCATTAAATAATTGACCTCTGAATGAACTTTCAAATACCTGAGCATCGCCTTCTCCGTAGTTGTTATAATTATTAGGAGCTCTAAAAGAAATTAATTCTCCTGCTTTAAAATTATCTGCAGCTGTTACATTCTCTGTCCAATCATTTGTTGACTCTAAAAATCTTGCAAAACGATTTGTTAAAGTATTTGGAGAAATTTCGAAAATATTTTGATTAATAACTGGTGAAGACCACATTAAATTTTCTAAACGGTAAATAGGTGTTGATGATCTATCAAACATTGCAGGACCAACATTTACTGCGCTATTATTCTTTTGAATCAAATAAGCACCGTGACTAAATCTAAATGTTACATCATTTTGATTAACAACTTCATTTTCTACAGTAATTGTAATTCCTGCAGGAATAATCATATCTCTCTCAACTGTTAATTTCTTAGCAGAAAAACTTTCTGTTGGAGTTGCATGTAAAATAACTTCTTTTGTAAGGTCCGGCGTTCCATTAGACCAAGCTGTACCATCCCAAGTTGTAGAGTTTGAAGGTAATAATTTGTATAGTTGTAACGTTTTGTATTCATTACCACCAAGATTAGTTATTGCATATGCTCCGAATACATCTGTTGTTCTATAAATAATACCTCTGTCTGTTGAATTTACATTTCTTAATAAAAATCCTTCATTTGAGAATGAAGCACTCCATTTTGAATTGTCTGTAGAAGGTTCTTTGATTAATGAAAAATTAGTACTTGTAGTATAATTAATATAACTTCCAATTTCTTCATTAGAGATTGCTAATCCGTTATTTACATTATCTATTTTCCATACAATAGATAATGATGGATTTATTATTCTATTATTTTCTGTTGTAATATTTTGAACACCAAATTTACCAGAGTTTAATGTATTATTCATTGCTTTATTTTCGTATGAAAACACATAATATCCATTTGTAACTTCTTCTAAATTATTAATTTTAACAAATGTACCTTCTCCATTATATGTAATTACATTAGGATCATTTGATTTTACATTAAAAGTCGTCGTATAATCATTAAAATTATTATCTCCTACTGCTGTAGCGGTAATTGTTGTAGAACCTATACCATCAAAAGATAATGTATTTCCATTTGCAGAAACAATAGAATTATCTGCAGATGTATATACTATATTTTGCCCTTGATCTGTTTGATTTGGTAATTCTGTAAAAGTAGTTCCTTGGTTTTGAGTTAAATCCTCAAATGTATAATTTACGGTTTGATTAGCTTTAGCTATTTCAAATGTTACATTTGCTGCATCAGAAGTTCCGTGCTCATTTGTTGCTGTAACTTCTGCTCTAAAAGTACCTGTTTGTGTTGGTGTACCTGAGAAAACGCCATTTTCAAATGTAATTCCTAAAGGTAATGTCCCCGTTTGCGCCCAAGAAGTAGGATTATTCGTAGCTGTTATAGTACCATCAGTTAATAACACACCATATGTACCTGTTATTGTTTTAGAAGAAACAACAGGAGGTTGGTCTGTAACTATATTCTCATATGTCAAAGTTAAACCGGTTAATCTTATTTGACCTGTTGTAGCTGCATGTTGAAATTTTAACGATGTGATTGCATTTAAATTTTGAATTGTGTAATTATTGTTCGATGCAGAGATACTTGTAGAAGTAGAAGTTTCATCTACAAAATATTTTGCATTTACGGTATTACCGCTGACACCTTTAAAAATAACACTTGTAATTTTTACATTGTTTGCTATATTTAGAGTTATAGAACCTCCATTACCATTATTCGCTACATACAACCTTAAGTTTCCTCCTGTAAAAGCAGGGGCAGTAGAAGCACTATTTTTCTCAGTTGTGTAGCTTATATTCTCGTCTATATTTCCACTTACACCGTTAAACGTATAATTTACAGTAGTCTGCCCTAAAGCATTATAAGATACTAATCCTATCAGGAGAAGTATCCAATTAAATAAGTAAAATTTCTTCATAAATAAAATGTTTTTTTTTTAGTTGTTCAAAAATAATGTTAATTTTCGTAACTAACATTAATATAATATTAACAAAAATAAAACAATTAATTTATTTAGCTGTTTTTAAACGAATAGGTTACAAAAAAAATCCACTAACTAAAAAGCTAGTGGATTAATTTTAAATAAAGGGAAAAAATACTATTAATAGTATGTATATCTTCTAACACCCGCAATGTGCTTCGCTAAACGCATTACTTGGTGGCTATATCCATATTCGTTATCGTACCAAACGTACATCACAACATTTTTACCATCTGCAGAAACAATTGTTGCATTACTATCAAAGATAGATGGAGCAGTAGTTCCAACGATATCCGAAGAGACCAATTCATTGTTCAATGAATATTTAATTTGCTCTACTAATTCTCCGTTCAATGCAGCATCTTTCATGATGTTGTTTACATTTTCAACAGATGTATCTTTACCAACTTCTAAATTCAAGACAACTAATGACCCATTTGGAACTGGAACACGAATTGCATTCGAAGTTAATTTACCTGCTAAACTTGGTAAAGCTTTTGCAACTGCGCTACCAGCACCAGTTTCAGTAATTACCATATTCAAAGCAGCAGCACGTCCACGACGGTATTTTTTGTGCATATTATCAACCAAATTTTGATCGTTTGTATACGCATGTATTGTTTCTAAATGTCCTTTTACAACACCTAAATTATCTTCAACAACTTTCAAAATAGGTGTAATTGCATTTGTTGTACAAGAAGCAGCTGAGAAAATATTTACATTTTCTGGGCTATATTCCTCGTGGTTAACACCGTAAACAATATTCGGAACACCTTTTCCTGGCGCTGTTAATAAAACTTTATCAGCTCCAACAGATTTTAAATGACGAGACAAGGCTTCTTCATCTTTAAAAACACCTGTGTTATCAATAATTAAAGCATTATTAATTCCATAAGCAGTATAATCAATATCTTCTGGCTGAGCTGCAGAAATCATGTAAACAGAAACTCCGTTGATGATTAAAGCATTATTTTCGTGATCAGCTACAACGTTTCCGTCAAAATCACCATGAACAGAATCATGACGTAACAAAGAAGCTCTTTTTTCTAATAAAACAGGATCGTTTTTATCACGTGTTACAACAGCACGTAATCTCAATTGTTGACCTTTTCCCATTTGAGAAGCCAACTCACGAGCTAATAAACGTCCGATACGACCAAAACCGTATAAAACAACATCTTTTGGTTCAACACTTTTTACATTTTTGCTTGCACCTAATTTCTCTTCAACAAAAGCTTCTGCCGAAGCGTAATCTCCAGAAATATATTCTTTAGCCAATTTTCCAACATCAAGTCTAGAAGCTGGTAATTTAGCTTCAGAAATAGCTTTAGCAATTGCTAACGTATCGTCGATAGCAATCTTTTTTTCTACAAATTCCTCAGCATACTGATGTAGATTTACGATGTCACTAACGTTTTTATCAACTAATTGATTACGGAAAATTACCAATTCAACAGATTGATCATACCATAAATCTGAAACAATTTTAATGAATTCTACAACCTTTTTGCTCATTTCATTGAAAGATGCAAGTTGTTGATCATAAGAAGAGCGGTTCATTTAATAAATGTTTATTTGTGTTTATTTACTTAATTCTTGGCAAAAGTAATCAATTATAACGATTTCGTACATTTTTTTTGCAAAAACTAATTATTGTCATAAAAAAGCAACTATTCCTACGAAAATACTAAAATATAGAAAAAAAATAAATTTTTAGTGAGAAATTTTAAATTTTACGAATACTAATAAATAGCTATTAACCATTGTTTTATTGTTTTATTTGAATTGAATTTTATTTTACGAAAAGGTTTTCGTAAAATAATTGTTAAAAAGTTTTATTTGCAAATTCGAAAAAGCGTTCTATATTTGCACTCGCAATACCGCAATAAACTGCGTTATTGGAGAGTTGGCAGAGTGGTCGAATGCGGCAGTCTTGAAAACTGTTGAGGGTCACACCTCCGGGGGTTCGAATCCCTCACTCTCCGCTGAAAGGGATTCTATGATTTAGAATCTCTTTTTTTGTATAAATAAGTAAGTTTTCTTCCTTTCTTGCTGTCACATTTATTAAGTCGAAGAATAAGAAGAAAATCGTTTTAAAACGTCTAACTTCTCGATACAATTTTCTACATTACATTTCGAAAATCACTCGAAGTGACGGTTATTTAATATCTTCTGAACAGGGGTACTGAATTTCAGTTACTGAAAGTCTACCGAAGTATCGAAGTGAGGAACTGAATCCTTTAATTTTCTAACCACAATAGAAACATAGGTTTTATAAAGTTTTGCGGACTTTGTCATTCTGAGCATTCTAAGATAAAA
>NZ_DKHL01000020.1:0-68307 GCF_002453775.1 Empedobacter sp. UBA6745 | reverse complement strand
ATTCCTAAAATAAAATCGAAATAAGAAAATTAATTAAATAAAAAAATCTCAAGCATCTGCTCGAGATTTTTTATGATATGAATTAAGGTAAATTATTTTTTCATTACTTTTTTCGTAACATCTTTACCATCAATAGTAGTTTTTAAAATATAAGTTCCTGTAGGTAAAGAAGAAATATTGATTTGTTTCATATCAGAATCAAGAACTTTTTGTCCAGCCATATTGTATAAAACAGAAGCAGTTACTTTTCCTTTACTTTCTATATTGATAACATCTGAACTTGGGTTTGGATATATATCAAATTTTACTGTATTAACTTCTGTAGTAGCTAATTTAGGTAAAGAAATAAGGAAAGAAACAACACCTTCATCGGTTTTGCCTAAACCAACAATTTTAGTTCCATCTTTAGACATTCCTAGAGGTAATGCGAATGTAATACCTAAATCATCATAACCAAGAGATTTTACATATTCATTTAATTCAACTCGTCCTGTTTTTTCAGTCCAAATAAATCCTTCCCCCATGAATGCAGGTCCAGGCCAAGGTCTATAAAAACCTACAATAACGCTACCGTCAGTATTTATTGCTGTTGCAGCTCCATTAAAATAGAATCCTTGTTTAGGATGTTCTATCAATTGTACGCCTGTTTCTTTACTGTAACGCATAGCTACATCTTCTCCCGTTGCTCCAATCATCCATTTTCCATTACCAGAAACTCCTGCTAATTCAAGAACTTCATATCCGTCTTGATCTAAAACTTGATGTCTTTCACCATTCTCCCAGTAAACACCCCAACGGTCAAAGTCAGTATCGTGCCAACCAACAACAATTTTACCATCATCACTAATTCCATTCGCACGAGAATAATACTCGCCATCAGTTTTTAAATCTGTAAATCCAGTTGCTTCGTTCCACACAATACCATGAAAACTTCCGTCTTTAGTAGCACCTAATCCCGAAATATATTTTCCATCAGCACTCATTCCCCAAACAGAACTTGTTTCGTTATCTGAAACTCCCCCAAGTCCGCCTAGATATTTCCATGTGTCAGATTCGATATCATAAATAGACATTTGGTTTACACCTGTTTCAGGTTTAGCAACCATTACAGCAATTTTATTACCATCAGCAGTAACCAATGGATGCCCTGAGTTTGAAGTGTCAGAAGCAATTTCTCCTAATAAATGAATACCTTTTTCTGGTGTCCAATAAAAATTATTATCAACTGTGTTTAATACTACAACTTTTCCATTGTCTGATACGCTGTATGCAGTTTGACCATCTCCAACAACATAAACTTGTGCATTAACAAAGCTTGTTCCCCCAATTAAAGCTGATAATACAGCTAAACTTTTAAGTTTTGAGTAAATTTTTTTCATAATGAATTTCTGTGTTAATTAATTTGAATGATAAATTTAGACTTTATTAACTGAGGATGATTTGTTTTGGATAAAGTTATATTGTTTTCTTTAATTACGAAGAATAAAACATTGATTAACATAACTTTACGTGTATTGTTAGTTAAATGATTTTAAGGAAATTCTTTGAATTGATTTGAATAATTTTTATTAAAAATATTATAGTAATAAATAAACAAGCCAGAAATTAATTTCTGGCTTGTTAAATATTGATTAATAAAATTTACTTTTTAATAATTTTTTTAGTGTTTTCATTTCCATCAATAATTGTTTTTAGAACGTAAGTACCTTTAGGTAGATACGAAATATTAAGTTGTTTTTCATTAGAAGAAAGAACTTTTTGTCCAGTCATATTATATAATATTGATGAAGATAATTTTCCTTTTGTCTCAATGTTTATTATATCACTTGTAGGATTAGGAAAAACAGAATATTGAACTTTATTTACTTCTGAAGTTCCTAATTTAGGAAGAGAAATCATAAAAGAAACTGCTTCTTCAGTTGTTCTTCCTACACCGACAATTTTTGTTCCGTCTTTAGATATTGCATAAGGTAAAGAAAAGGTAATTCCTAAATTATCATATCCTAGATTTTTTACATATTCATCTAAACTGATTTTTCCTGTTTCTTTTGTCCAAATAAATCCATCACCCATCATTGCAGGTCCAGGAAATTCTCTGTAATATCCAACAATTACACTTCCATCATAATTTGTAGCTGTAGCCGCTCCAACATAAAATGGATCTGCATTAGAATCTTCAATTAATTGTACTCCAGTTTCCTCGCTCCATTTCATTGCATATTCAAATTGAGAACCTAATAACCATTTTCCGTCTCCCGAAACAGAACTAATTTCGTAAACAGGATTTCCATTATTGTCTTTTATTAAATGTTGTACTCCATTTTTCCAATAAGCTCCATATCTGGCTCCATTTTTATCATCTTGCCATCCTGCAATCATTGTTCCGTCTTCACTTATTGCATTTGCTCTAGATGCTGATTTTGGAGTAGTCGAGCCTAAATCAACTAAACCAGTTTCTTTTGTCCATTTAACAGCGTGACCATATCCGTCGGATGTACTTGCGATTCCAACTATTGCCGATCCATTTCCTGTCATTCCCCATACAGAACTTGTTTCACTATCGACAATTTTACCAAGACCTCCTAAATAATTCCACTCATCTTTTTCTAAATTATAAGTAGCAATTTGATTAATACCTGTTTTGGGATCAACTACATTAGTAGAAATTATTTTTCCGTCAGCTGTAACTGTAGATACACCACCATTATAACTTCCTGGTACTATTTCTCCTAATTGTTGGACACCTTTGTCTTTTGTCCAATAATAGTTATTGTCCAATCCAAAAAGAACAACAACATTTCCATCATTTGATACACTTGTAGCATATTCTCCATTCCCAATAACATAAACTTGTGCATTAGTTTTATTACTAGCTAACATAAATACACCCATGGTTAAACCAATAAGCTTGAAGTAAATTTTTTTCATTATTTTAAAGTGTTAATTCATTGAATTATAAAATTATATTTTATTCTCAATCAATTGCTGTTTAGTTATGTATGTAAATGTTTATTCTGAAATAATAAAGTTTAAAGTGTTTATTATTAATAAGTTATTTTATTAATTGTAAAAATGCTTTTAATGAATATTCTTTTATTTAGTGAATCATAGAAAAGTAAATAATTTATAAAAGTGAATGTTTATAGATCATTGAAGTTGTTAGCATTAAATAGTTATTAGATGATTAATTATTTTTTTTCTCAAAAATTTTATTCTTTTATGTATTATTGGTTTACTTTTTGTGTAATTCGTGGCAGTTAAATTAGGCAATAAACAAAAGGTACACTATTTTTGAAGTATGCGACTTTCTACAAAACAAAAGTTTTTTCAATACATTAAAAAATCATTTAATTTTTTTCAAAACTTGTTGAATCTATTAAAATTGGTTTTAACAGAGCGACAATTTTTGTATTTATCGTGTATTTTAGTAGCTATTTCATCTGCTTTTGCAGTGATTGTGCTAAAAACTTTTGCGCACAATGTTTTTCAATTTACTATTTATATTAATAATTTAGTCAAACTACCTTATATCAATAGTATATTGCCAATTATAGGTATTTTGTTGACGGTTTTTGTAGTACAGAAATTTTTGGATGGTTCGATAGAAAAGGGAACTTCTCAAATTATGATTGCTGTAGCTAAAAAGTCTGGAATAATGCCTAAAAAACAGATGTATGCTCAGATTTTAACGAGTTCCTTAACAGTTGGTATGGGTGGTTCGGCTGGTTTAGAATCCCCAATTACAATTACTGGTGCAGCTTTTGGTTCTAATTATGCACAATATTACAGATTCAAATACAAAGAAAGAACACTTTTGTTGGCTTGTGGTGTTGCAGCTGGTATTGCGACAGCATTCAATGCGCCAATTGCAGGTGTTTTGTTCGCGATAGAAATTGTATTAGCGGATATGAGTGTTACTGCTTTTATTCCTTTATTGTTATCTTCTGCAACAGGAGCTTTAATTGCTAATTTAACTTTAAAAAGCAATATGTTATTATCCTTTCGTTATGCGTTAGGATTTGATTATCATAATGTTATTTTCTATGTGATTTTGGGTGTTTTAGCGGGGTTTGTTTCAGTTTATCATGCTCGNNTAGGGAATTATTCGGATAATGTATATTGGCGAGCGATTGTTGGTGCCGGAAGTTTAGCAATATTGATTTTCTTCTTCCCAACATTATTTGGTGAAGGTTATGAGAGTATAAAATATTTAGCAAATGATGAAGCTGGTTTTATCTTAAATAATTCATTGTTAGAGAGTTTTAGAACGAATCAATGGATAGTTTTAGGATTTGTTTTTGTCACAATTTTAATCAAATCTATTGCAACAGGTTTAACTTTAGGAAGTGGAGGAAACGGAGGAAACTTCGCACCTTCGTTATTTGTTGGGTCATATCTTGGTTTTTTTGTTGCAAAATTCTTTAACTTGATTGGTTTCAAAGAAGTTCCTGTTGGTAATTTTACAGTTGTTGGAATGGCAGCTGTTTTAAGTGGATTGTTTCACGCCCCATTAACAGCGATTTTCCTAATAGCCGAAATTACGGGAGGTTATGGATTGATTATTCCTTTGATGATTGTTTCTTCGATAAGTTTTGCAATTTCAAAACGATACGACAAATATTCGATGGATATATACGCAATAGCAGAAAAAGGAATTGTTTTTACATCTGATAAAGACCGAAATTTGTTCAATAAAATTGATTTGTTTTCGATTTATATCAAGAATATCAAAACATTGACAGTTTACAATTCAATTGAAGATATAAAAGAAATTTTTTCTACTACAACACAAGACTTTATTCCAGTTCTAAACGAAGATAAATCGATTCATGGAGTTATAGTTTTAGATAATATTCGATCATTTATTTTTAATGATAATATTGATAAAAGCTACTTAGAATGTATTACAGAAGCAACTTCGACATCTATTTTTACGAATGCTGCAAACGTGATGAAAATGATGGAAGCAAAAAAAATAGATTATATTTTACTCACTAAAAAAGGTAAATTTGAAGGTTATGTAACGGAAAGTTTATTATTAGAAAGTTATCGAAGTAATTTGAATAAGTTGAGAATTGAATAATTGTTTCTTAATCATCATTATCTTTAAAAATCAACTCAAAATTTTCATATTTCTTTTTTAAGCGCTGTTTCGATTTTTTGACTGAATCTGCAGAAATTCCTAAGATTTGAGAAATTTCTAAATTGTTCAAGCCTAATTTTAACAAGTAAATAGTTCTCAAATTAGATTCAGTTAAAGATGGGAAATTTTGAGAAAGATACTTTACAAAATCGTTTTGTTCATGGGCAAAAATATTCTTGAAATTACCCCAACTTTCGTCCGTCATCAAATGCGAATCTAAGAGATTAACTAATTCATTATATTGTTTTTCTTTGTTTGTGGCACTTGAATTAGAAATCGAATTGATTTCATTCTTTAATGTAACTATTTGTTTATTCTTTTCAGACAGATAAGTTTTATATGATTCTAAAGTTTGAGCAGTTTTATTTAATTTATTTTCAGACTTAAGTTTATCATTTTGAATAGATAATATTTTATTGTCGTATGTGGAATTTTGTATTTTTATTTTTCTACGATAAGAAATTATTACAACTAAAATGATGATGATTAATAGAAAAGAAATAAGAAATAATGCATTTTTTAGGATGGTTGTTTTTTCTTGTTTTGCTTTTTCTGCTTCATATTTAAAGTTAAAATTCTCTTGTTGAATTTTCCAATTAATTTCATTAATCACATTTTGACCATCTGTTTTTTGCAATTCTAATTCCAATTCATCCAATTTTCTTCGGCAAAGTAACTCCTCATTGGTGTTATTGTTTTTTAAAGCAATTTCTAATAAGATTTTATAAATATCATATTCAAAACTGTTCAAATAAATTTTTTGAGAAGCATAATCTTTTGCTTCATTCAAAATTATTTTAGCATCATCAATTCGATCTAATTGCAAGTACAATTTTCCCAATTGAATATTAGCATACATTAAATTTCTAGCGTTTTTTAATTTTTTAGAAATTTCAATATCTTTTTTCAAATTATCAATCGCTAAATCGTACTGTTTATTGAGAATATTTATAGACGCAATATCACCTAAAGCTTTTGCATATCGAATTTCATCCTTATTTTGAATTGCATATTCTTTTGTTAACTCGAAGTAATTATTTGCTTTGTTAATATTATTTTTATTCATAAAAACATGACCTATCGCATTCAGAATTGTTCCATATTCATCGTCTTTTTTGTTGGTATATTTTAAAGCTAACAAAAGATATTTTTCACTTTTATCAAACTCTTTTACATTCATAAAGTAAAATGCATTCTTTTTGTAAACATCACTTTTAGAGAAAATATCCTCATCTTTTGTTAAGTCAAGAAGTTTTGATGCTTCCATAAAATATGGATAAGCATTTTGATATTGACTAAAATTATAATAGTAATACCCGAATTGTGTGTTCACCCAAATTTGTAATTCTGGAGAGTTAACATTTTTTGAAACTTTCAATGCAGATTCAAATAACGAATTACTTTTTTTGTTTAATTTATCGTTGGTTTGCGCATAAAGATTAGCTAAATAAACTTGATAAATTGATTTTAGACTTTTTGATAAAAAAGAAGTTGATGAAATATCTAATTTCTTGAAATTATTTTGCAATTGAATAGAATCTGTCACATTTTTATTCTGTTCGATGATTTTTTCAATAAGAATTCTTTCATCATTTTTATTAATTGAACTAAATGATGATAAAAATAAAAAAGGAAAGAGTAGGAGCGTAAAAAAAATAGAAACTTTCAATATATTATTTTTTCAAATATAGACCGAAAAAATTGTAAATCTTAACAAAAATTCGAATTATTTCGATGATTTAATATGTTTTCAAATATTTGATATTTAATCGAATACGAAATGTCCCCCCAGTTGTCCCCCCCTAAATTGTGTATTTATTTTTTTAATTATCTATTTTTGAATTAAGTATCTCGAAAGATTACTAATCTATCATCAAACTATTAATTAAAAACTTTACACTCTCGACTACTTAAACCTATTTATAAATCCAATTATCAAATTTATCTCCTCCGTAATGTATGTTATGGAGGAATTTTTTTTGAATTTTTTTCTTTGTAATTTAGTTTCATATTTTAATTAGAAAAGAACGGATGAGAAAAATAAATTACTCGGTGTTAGATTTGGCTTATGTGAGAGAAGGGGATACATTAAATCAAACGTTCAAAAACACGTTAGATAACGCAAAATTTGTCGACGAAATAGGATATAGTCGTTATTGGCTATCCGAACATCATAATATGCAAAATGTTGCGAGTGCGGCAACTTCTTTATTAATAGGTTATGTAGCAAATGGAACTTCAAGAATTAAAGTTGGTTCGGGAGGAATCATGTTACCTAATCATACTGCTTTATCTGTTGCAGAACAGTTTGGAACATTAGATGCACTTTATCCAAATCGTATTGATTTAGGTTTAGGTCGTGCGCCAGGAACAGATCAATTAACGGCGTCTATTTTGCGTAGAGGCGATAATTTTATGAATTACGATTTTGAAGCTGAAATCAAAAATCTACAAAACTATTTTAGTTTAGATAATAAAGAAAGTAAAGTGCGTGCGATTCCTGGAGAAGGAGCAAATGTGCCGATTTATATTCTAGGATCAAGTACGGATTCGGCTTTTTTGGCGGCTAAATTAGGTTTGCCTTATGCATTTGCGGGGCATTTTGCGCCACAACAATTTTATAATGCGATAGAGATATATCGCTCTCAATTTCAACCTTCTGAATTTTTGCAAGAACCATATACGATTGCTTGTGTCAATGTAATTGCGGCGAATACAGACGAAGAAGCGCATTATTTATCGATGTCGATGTACCAAGGATTCTTGAATATTATTACCGATAAACGTCAACCAATTGTTCCACCAGAAAAAACACAGTTAGAATTAGCTTCGCCTGAGCAAAAATATATGCTAAAAGGAATGACAGCTTTGTCTTTTATTGGAAGTAAAGGTGCATTGGCGCAGAGTTTTGATGAATTTATTTTTGAATCTAAAATTGATGAAATTATGGTTTCAACAAATGTTTTTGATCAAAAAGCAAAACGAAAATCGTATCAAATTGTAAGTGAATTGTTTCGTTAAATGAAATCAAAGAAGTCAATCTCAAAGTTCAATTATTATTCAATGTTTGTTGATCAATTCAAAGATCAATTGACGATTGTTTTGATGCTAAATCTTGTTTTATTTTTTATTGCAAACCATTGGAGTTACCTTGTTCCAGAAGAATTTTTGTTTGTAAGTCACAAAGATATTTTTGGCTTATTTAGAGAACAATTTGTGTTGAACGAATTTTTCGAGGTGTTGGCTTATACTTTTTTGGGCGCTTTATTTATCCATTTCGGAACATATAAAATGAATAAAATTTGGATTTTTAGGCTTAACGCGTTGCTTTTAGTAATTGTTTCCACTTATTTTTGGACAATTCCTTCGTTGCAAAGTGCTGAGATTGTTTTACAAAAAGGTCATCCTTATTTTATTGCGGCGATTCTTGGTCAAATTCTTTTGTATTTAATTGTCGGAATCGAATTTTTAGGTTCAATCAAAAATAAAAGAAAACAACCCAAAATCAATCATTCTTAGTTATATTTGCCAAAACTTAATTTTTACAAAAATCAAACTATGTACTCATTTGATAAATTTCACGAATTAATTGCCGAAACAATTGATAAAAATCCATTTTCTAAAAATCCAGAAGAATTATACGAACCGATGGATTACATTTTGAATATTGGTGGTAAAAGAATTCGTCCAATTTTGACTTTATTGGGAACTGATTTGTTTGATGGTGAAGTTGAAAAAGCATTGAAACCTTCGTTAGCGATTGAGTTTTTTCATAATTTTTCGTTGATGCACGATGATATTATGGATAATGCCTCATTAAGAAGAAGTAAACCAACAGTTCACGAAAAATTTGGATTAAATACAGCGATTCTTTCTGGTGATGCAATGTTGGTAAAAGCGTATCAATATTTAGAAGATTTAGAACCAGAATTATTTAAAAGTTCGACAAAATTATTTTCTAAAACTGCTTTAGAAGTCTGTGAAGGACAACAATTGGACGTGAATTATGAAACAAAATTGAATGTTTCGTACGATGATTACATCAATATGATTTCTTTAAAAACGAGTGTTTTACTTGGTTGTGCTTTGAAATTAGGTGCAATGATTGGAAATGCTTCGGAAGAGGATTCGGATAAATTGTACCAATATGGTTTGAATTTAGGAATCGCGTATCAATTGAAAGATGATTATTTGGACGTTTTTGGTAGCCTTGAACATTTAGGTAAAAAACACGCTGGAGATATTTTCGAAAATAAGAAAACGATTCTTTACATTTCTGCTTTAGAAGCGGCAAACGAAGAAGAAAAAGAGGAATTATTATATTGGTATAGTTCAAATACAGATAATATTGATAAGGTATATGCGGTAGAAAAATTATTCAGAAAACTGAATGTAAACCGTAAACTTTCGACATTAATTAGAGAATATACAAATAAAGCGCACAGCTATTTGGATCAAATTGATGTTCCAGAAGAACGCAAATCTTATTTGAGAGAATTAAGCGAAGTTTTAATTGATCGACAAGGATAAAAAATGCAATTTCGAACGACTTTTCAAATTCAATCTTCTGATTTTAAGCTCAATCATCAACACAAAATATTGACGATAGGCTCTTGTTTTTCAGATGAAATTGGAAAGCGTTTGACAGATTTAAAGTTTGATGGATTAATTAATCCTTTTGGAGTGATTTTTAATTCACATTCTATTCAAAATTTAATCGAAAGAAGTATTCAAAAAAAATATTTTACAACAGCAGATGTACATCAAAACGGAGAAGAATTTTTCTGTTTCGATGTACATTCGTCGTTTAATGCGTTGACGAAAGAAGCTGTTCTAGAGGAATTAAATTCGACTTTAGATAAAGTTCATGATTATATTCTTTCTTGTGATGTGCTGATGATTACATTGGGAACATCGTGGATTTATGAATGGAAAACGTCTAATCAAATTGTCGCGAATTGTCATAAAGTTGACGCAAAACAATTTGAAAAACGATTATTAACAACAGAAGAAAATCTAAAATCGTTGGAATTAATTGTTTCAGATTTGAAGAAAATTAATCCAACAATTCGCATTATTACAACAGTTAGCCCTGTTCGTCACACAAAAGATGGAATGATTGAAAATAATGTAAGTAAAGCGAGATTGTTAGACGCTTTATATCAATTAAGTCAAAATAATCATGTTGAATATTTTCCGTCATACGAATTGGTTTTGGATGATTTGAGAGATTATCGTTTTTTCAAAGAAGATTTGATTCATCCATCGAAACAAGCCGTTGATTACATTTGGGAAAAATTTTCGGATACTTATTTCGAGCAATCAACGCAAACAATTATTCAAAAAATAAACAAAGTTATTTCAGCGATTAATCATCGTCCTTTTAATGAAGAATCAGACAATCATCAACAGTTTTTAGCAAAAACGATTGCATTGATGAATGAATTAGAAAAAGGAAATCAACTTGATTTTTCTGCTGAAAAAGAACTTTTGAAATCAAAAATAAAACATGTTAATTGATACACATACACATTTATATTCGGAGCAATTCGAGAATGATATAGATGAAGTAATTGCGCGAGCAAAACAAAATGGAGTAGGGAGATTTTATTTGCCAGCAATTGATAAAAGTTACACGGAGAGAATGTTGACATTAGAAAGTCAACATCAAGATTCGATGTTTGCGATGATGGGTTTACATCCATGTTCGGTTCATCCAGATACAATAGAGGAGGAGTTGGCTCATGTACGTGAATGGATTGATAAACGACCATTTAAGGCGATTGGCGAAATCGGAATCGATTTGTATTGGGAAAAAGAATTTCTACAAACGCAACAAGATGCTTTTAAAACACAAATTGAATGGGCAAAAGAAAAGAATTTACCAATTGTAATTCATTGCCGTGATGCTTTCAACGAAGTTTTTGAAGTATTAGAAGAAGTGAAAGATGAAAAATTATTCGGAATTTTTCATTGCTTTTCTGGAACAAAAGAAGATGCACAACGCGCAATTGATTTCAATTTGAAATTAGGGATTGGTGGTGTTGTAACATTCAAAAATGGTAAAATAGATCAATTTTTAGGTGATTTTGATATTAAACATATTGTTCTCGAAACAGATTCACCTTATTTAGCGCCTGTTCCGTTTCGTGGAAAACGAAATGAAAGTAGTTATTTGACACATGTTTGCGATAAGTTGGTCGATATTTATCATCAAACACCAGCTGAAATTGCAGCAATTACAACAAAAAATGCGTTTGACATTTTCGAACGTTAGGATAAATCAGAATAGAAAAATTATATTTGCAAAAGAAAACCTTTGACAAGATGAAATACAAAAGAATATTACTTAAATTGAGTGGTGAAGCATTAATGGGAGATTTACAATATGGTATCGATCCAAATATGCTGAAACAATATGCGCAACAAATTAGAGAAGTTGCAGAACTTGGTTGCGAAGTGGCAATAGTAATCGGAGGTGGTAATATTTTTAGAGGTGTACAAGGTGTTGCTTCTGGTATGGATCGTGTACAAGGAGATTATATGGGAATGTTAGCAACTGTGATTAACAGTATGGCATTGCAAGGAGCTTTGGAAGACGCTGGCGTTAATACGCGTTTACAAACGGCTATTCGTATGGAGCAAATTGCAGAACCATTTATCAAAAGAAGAGCAACGCGTCATTTAGAAAAAGGTCGTGTCGTAATTTTTGGTGCAGGAACAGGAAATCCATATTTTACAACAGATACAGCAGCAGTTTTGAGAGCAATTGAAACACAAGCTGATGTTATTTTGAAAGGAACTCGTGTTGATGGAATTTATACTGCAGATCCTGAAAAAGATCCAACAGCAGAGAAATTCGAAACAATTTCTTATCAAGAAGTTTACGATAAAAACTTAAAAGTAATGGATATGACAGCTTTTACTTTGAGTGAAGAAAATAATTTACCTATTATTGTATTTGATATGAATACAGATGGTAACTTGAAAAAATTAATTTTAGGAGATAACGTAGGTACTCTAGTAACAAATAAATAAATCCCGAAATGGAAGAATTAGATATTATTTTAGAAACGGCTAAGGAGCAAATGCAGGGAACTGTAAGTCACTTAGAGGTTGCATTCGACAAATTAAGAGCAGGTAAAGCTACTCCTGCAATGTTAAGTTCAGTTCGTGTTGATTACTACGGAAGTTTATCTCCGTTAACTCAAATTGCAAATGTTAATACACCAGATGCAATGACATTGAGCATTCAACCATACGAGAGAAATTTAATTCATGAAATAGAAAAAGCAATTATCAATGCTAATTTAGGTTTTGCACCTTCTAACAATGGAGATACAATTATTATCAGTATTCCTCCAGTAACAGAAGAACGTCGTAAAGAGTTAGTAAAAATGGCCAAATCGGACATGGAAACTGCTAAAATTTCACTTCGTAATGCACGCCAAGATGCGAACAAAGCATTGAAAGCTGTAAAAGAAGCTTCTGAAGACATGGTGAAAGATTACGAAACACGTGTACAAGGATTAACAGACAAGTTTTCTAAGAAATTAGAAGAAGCTTTAACGAAAAAAGAAGCTGAAATCATGAAAGTTTAATCTTTCTTGAAAAAAAAATATTTTAAGGCAGCGTTTCGCTGCTTTTTTTATTTATTTGCATAATCAATTTCAAACGATGAAGAATTATATATTCCTGCTAAATTTCTGTATCTCAATTGCCACATTTGCTCAAATTAAAGTAAGAGTATTCGATGCTCAAGACGAATTTCGTTTAACAGGTGCTAATGTTTACAGTGATACCAAACAATTCCTTGGTCAAACAGACGAATTAGGAGAATTGGATATCAATGATTCTGTTCATTTTATTGATGTAATCAAGAACGGATATTTCTCGGAAAGTATTCAGACTGAAGGTAAAAAGTTGGTCGAAATTATGATGAAACCTTCTTTCATTAGTTTGGATGAGGTTAGTTTTACAACAAATGATTCTGTTGGTCGTAATTTGATTATCAAAGCAATTCGCAATCAATCTAAGAATACAATCAGAAACGGAGGAAATATTTTCCTAAAATCATACACAAAATTTTGGAGTACAGTAAATAACGATTCGATTCCGTTTATTATTCAACCTCAAAATCACAAAGATTCTGTCAATAATCAATGGAAAAAATTATTAGACAATAGTCATTTATTTTTGGGAGAACGTGCAATGGATCACAAAGTTTCGAAGCGTTTTGGATTAAAAAATATTGTGCAATCTTCTCGTATTTCTGGAATGCGTTCGCCTTTGTACGAATATTTGGCGATGCAACCAATTGCGTTCAATTTTGATCAAGATAAAATCAATTTTTTCTTCAAAGGAATTATTAATCCAGTAAGTCGCGAAGGTCTTTCGCATTACCGTTATGGTTTCAAAGAAGATATTTTTATTGATGGACGAAAAACGGCTGTTATTAGTTTTTTCCCATCGATCAAAACGGATAAAAGACAAATTAAAGGAACGCTTTGGATTGATGACAGAACCTTTGCTTTGATTAAGATTGAAGCGGAAAATACAAGTGCAAATTATATTGCCGAATTAGAAGCAGATTGGAAATTGAACAATGGTTCTTGGATACCGAATCAACAAAAATATCGTATGGAAGCTGGTAATTTCAAGATCACTGAGAAATTAGCTGGCGATGATTTTATTGATAAAAAAGAAAAAATTTGGATTAATCTCGAAACTACTTTCAAGGATATTCAGAATCCTGCGCATTTCAAACGCAACGAATTTTTAGGTTACGAAGACGAAATTTCTTTTCAAAATATGAACGAAAAGAAATGGGACAATGTGATGGAAGATTACCGTGATTCGTCATTATCGAACAAAGAGCGAAATACGTACACGACAATTGATAGTATTGGCGATAAATATAAGTTAGAACGTCAAATGAAATTGACGCGAATCATCAATTCTGGCGGAAAATTATCGTTAGGAAAAGTTGATTTAGATTTAACAAAAATCTTAGCGTTTAACGATTACGAAGGTTTTAGACTTGGTGCTGCGTTTAATACAAATGAAAATTGGAGCGATAAATATTCATTGAATGCATATTCGGCTTATGGTTTCAAAGATGAAACATTCAAGTTTGGATTTGGTGGAGATTATTATGTAAACAAACCTTATTCGGGTCGAATTTTTGCAAAATACTCGCAAGATGTTTCGGCTTCTGGGAAAACGCCAATTTTATTGCAATCGAATTATACACGTCTAATTTCTGGAGCTTTTAGTAATATTTATAACCACGAATATTTTTCATATAAACGCTATTCGTTTGGATATGAACAAGATATTTTCAAAAATGTAACTTTCAATATTTCGGCGAATTATGAAAAACAGCAAGCAGAATTTGATTATTCTTTCCTGAATAATATTGGTTGGTACGATTTGTATAACACGCAATTAGCGATTCGTTTTGCGCCAAAAGACAAGTTTATTCGCACGCCTTACGGGAAAGTGACGGTGAATAGCGGGAAATCTGTTTTCTATGCAACGCTGACGAAATATTGGGATATTTTCAATTCTGATTATGATCCACTTCGTTTCAATGTTTCTTATTTTGATGTGTTTGATACGCGAGTTGGTAAAACAAATTTTAATGTAAATGCAGGTTGGGTCGAAGGTAAAATGCCGTTGATGAATTTGTACGAAGGACAAGGAAATGCAAAACGAAATGACTTTTTGAATTTTGGAGTAGGTGGTTTAACGAATTTCGAAACAATGCGTCCAGGTGAATTTTATTCGGATCGATTTGTATCATTTCAGTTGAAGCATATTTTTGCTGGCGTTAAAGTTGGAAACAAAATTATTTTCCCGCAATTCGTTTACCGTGGAGTTTTGGGTGATATGAAAGATAGAGCAGATCATCAAAATTTAGAGTTCAAAACGTTGAACCATTATTATCACGAAACAGGTGTTGAGGTAAACAATTTAATTTTCAAAACATTTGGTTTAGGAGCGTTTTATCGTTTAGGTGCTTATTCAGAAGAAAAATTCCAAGATAATTTCTACTTAAAATTAACTGTAAATTTGAATTTCTTGTAGGATAAGGATGCTGTCATTCTGAACTCGTTTCAGAATCTCATCTAATATTCAATTACAATTCTAATTATTATGGATAAAGAATTTGAACTTAAAAAGTATAGAGATTTAGTAGTTGCGACTTTAGATTATTATATTGTTCATCTTGCCTTTAATAATGAAATGAAAGATGAATATTTTCGTTTAAAAACTCAAGCAGAAGAATATTATTCAAAAGGAAAATTAACTATTTTAAAAAACTGGTTTAAAGATTTAAGGTCTGATTTTATCGAAGATAGAGATTTTGGTTTTAATGAATATTTGATAAAGACAACCAATTATGAAATTGATATTTTTGAATCATATTTTAAAAGAATCGAAAAGATAATTGAGAAAGATCAAATTAAAACTGATAGTCAATTTTACGAATTAAAAAATTATGTAGATTATTTAATTCAAAATAATAATTCTGATAAAGTTCTTATTCAAAGAATAAATGAAATTCTTTTGCGTTTTGAATCTAAGAATTAGAATAATTTCACTTCAAAAAATAAACTAAAATCAAAAATCCTTTACATTTTCATTGAAATTATAAAGGATTTTTAGGTTGGTTGAAAAATATTCGCAAAAATTATGCCTATAATTTTTATAACTTTAAATAATAACTAAATTTGTAAGGATAAATTAAAAAATTATGCAATCGTACGGAATTAAAGCCTTATTAGAAAAAGGCAAGGATTTGTTGCTACAGGAAGTAGTTGTAAATGGATGGGTAAGATCGTTCAGAAGTAATCGTTTCATCGCGTTGAATGACGGTTCTACAATTAATAATATTCAAGTAGTAGTAGATTTCGAAAATTTTGACGAATCAATTATAAAACAAATTTCTACAGCAGCTTCTTTACAAGTTAAAGGAGAAGTGGTAGAAAGTGAAGGAGCAGGTCAAGATATTGAAATTGTTGCGAAAGAAATCAAAATTTTAGGAACTGCGCCATCTGATGATTTAAAAGGAACTATTTTACAACCAAAACAACACAGTTTAGAAATTTTGCGAGAGCAAGCACATTTACGTTTCAGAACGAATGTTTTTGCTGCCACTATGCGTGTTCGTAATGCGTTAATGTTCGGAATTCACAAGTATTTCAACGAAAATGGATTCGTTTACATCAACACACCAATTATTACAGGATCTGATGCTGAAGGAGCAGGAGAGATGTTTCATATCACAAACTTGGATATGGAAAACTTGCCTAAAAACGAAGAAGGAAAAGTAGATTATACACAAGATTTCTTTGGTAAATCGACTAACTTAACGGTTTCTGGACAGTTAGAAGGAGAAACTGCAGCAATGGGATTAGGGAAAATTTATACATTTGGACCTACTTTCCGTGCAGAAAACTCGAATACTTCTCGTCACTTAGCTGAATTCTGGATGATTGAACCAGAAGTTGCGTTTTTCCGTTTAGATCAAAATATGGATTTGGCAGAAGATTTTATGAAATCTGTTATCACTTATGCAATGGAAACGTGTAAAGATGATTTGAAATTCTTAGCTGAACGTTTTGACAAAGAACAAAAACAAAAACCAGAAGCAGAGCGTTCTGAATTAGGTTTAATTGAGCGTTTAGAATATGTTTTAAATAACAAATTCATTCGTTTAACTTATACAGAAGCAATTGATATCTTAAAAGATTCTAAACCAAATAAAAAAGGTAAATTCAAATATCCAATCGAAGGTTGGGGAGCAGATTTACAATCAGAACACGAACGTTATTTAGTTGAGAAACACTTCAAAACGCCAGTTATTTTATTTGATTATCCTGCAGAAATCAAAGCATTTTATATGCGTATGAATGATGACGGAAAAACAGTTCGTGCAATGGACGTTTTATTCCCTGGAATAGGAGAAATTATCGGAGGTTCTGAGCGTGAAGAACGTTTAGAAGTTTTAGACGAAAAAATGGAAAAATTCGGAATCGATAAAGAAGAATTATGGTGGTACCGCGACACAAGACGTTTCGGTTCTGTGCCACATTCAGGTTTCGGTTTAGGTTTAGAGCGTTTGGTATTATTCGTTACAGGAATGGGTAACATTCGTGACGTAATTCCTTTCCCTAGAACACCGAATAACGCTGAATTTTAATCAAAATATTTTTACGGATTTATGCTTAAAAATTGTAACTTTAAGCTAAATCCGTTTTTTATATAAGCCAAAACCCAAAATATGTTAAAGCAGGAATTAAATTTAAAATTACAACAAAAACTATCGCCACAACAAATCCAATTAATGAAGTTGGTTCAACTTCCTACGGTTGCTTTTGAACAACGCGTAAAGGAAGAGTTGGAAGAAAACCCTGCTTTGGATGATCAATCTTCTGAATATGACGAAGATTACGGAGGAGAGCAGGAAGAATGGGACAATCAGAGTGATGATTTTGGCGACGAGCAAGTGATTGATACAAGTGATATCAATATTGATGATTATTTGAGCGATGATGACATCCCAAATTATAAAACGTATACGAATAATTATAGTGATGATGACGAAGATAAATCTGTTCCTTACGCGCAAGGAGAGAGCTTTATCGAGTTTTTGACATCGCAATTATATACGAATCGATTAACTTCGGAACAATTTCAAATTGCTGAATTTATCTTAGGAAATATTGACGATGATGGTTATATGCGTCGTGATATTAAATCGTTGGTTGACGATTTAGCATTCTCGCAAAATATTTACACTTCGCCAGAAGAGGTCGAAAATTTGTTGATTAATTATATTCAACGAATGGATCCAGTTGGTGTAGGTGCGCGTGATTTGCAAGAATGTTTATTGATTCAATTAGAAAATAAAAATCAAACAGAAGCAGTAGAATTAGCCGAAAAATTAATTTCAGAATCGTTTGATGCATTTACGAAAAAGCATTATTCGAAATTGATGGCAAAATATGATGCGGATGATGATGAGTTGCGTGATGCAATTTCGGAGATTGAACGTTTGAATCCAAAACCAGGAAAATCATTTTCGAGTAGTAGTAAAATTGTAGAGCAAATAACGCCAGATTTTACGATTCATATCAACGATGGCGATTTAGAATTGTCGTTAAATGGACGTAATGTACCAGAATTGAAAATTTCGAGTGCGTTTGCAGAAATGTTAGATACATACAAAAAAACCGAAAATAAATCGAATCAACAGAAAGAAGCTGTGATGTTTGTCAAACAAAAGTTAGATTCTGCGAAATGGTTTATTGATGCGGTTCAGCAACGCCGTAACACGCTTTTGTACACAATGGAAGCGATTATGAAATTTCAAAAAGAGTATTTCTTAACAGGAGATGAAACGAAAATTAAACCGATGATTTTGAAAGATATTTCAGACAGAATTGGAATGGATATTTCGACAGTTTCTCGTGTAGCGAATTCTAAATATGTCACAACGCCTTACGGAACATTTTTGATAAAAGATTTGTTCTCAGAATCGTTAACAAATGATGAAGGTGAAGAAGTTTCGACGCGCGAAATTAAACGAATTTTGCAAGATGTAATTGCAGATGAAGACAAACGTAAACCTTTGACAGACGAAAAATTAACTGAAATTTTAAAAGAAAAAGGTTATCCAATTGCTCGTCGTACAATTGCAAAATATCGTGAACAATTAAATATTCCGGTTGCGAGATTGAGAAAAGAAATCTAAAATTTTTAGAAATATATTCAACAAAAAAAAGAGCTTTTTATAAAGCTCTTTTTTTGTTTTTACCCCAAGTTGTCATCCATTCAAAATAATCTTCTTTGTATGAATTATCATTCAATTGAGTAATAATTTTTTGTTGTTTTTCTACGTTCAAATCATCATCAATCACAGAAAAGTTTAAGAAAATATCTTTACCGATTAATTTAGAAAAGAAATTTTCATTCTTTAATTCTTCTAAAACTTCGATACATTTTTCATTAATTTTATTCTGAAATTGATAAAACCAATCTTCGTCATCATCGTGTTCATCAACGATTTCTTTGCACATTTGATTGATTTCTTGAAAAGAGTTTTCAGCTCCTAAATAATCATATTTCCATTCAGAAGGCTCGTATTTGTAGTAACAAAAATCGTCTTCATCCGAAACTTTTTCCAAATGTTCTACAGAATTTGCCGAAGGATGAATAGCTATTTTCGAGTCGTTATTGCACAAGGCAAAAGCATAAAGGTCTTGGGAAGGATTTTCGTTATAAATTTTCAAAAAGGCTTGTTTGGTTGATTGCACTAATTTGTTTTTTAATTCATTAAAATCCATTCATTTATATTTTTTTAATCAGTTGTAATTATTTTTTGAAATGTAGTAAAATTCTTTAAATATTAAATCATTGTTAATTTATTTTTTAAAGACAAATTCAATTATTATTCATTTTCTATGTAACTTTTCTGTAATTCACACGTCATTATAGTAAACAAACCTAATATGTCTAAATTATACATACCAATTTTATTATTTGCCTCGACCTCGATTTTTGCGCAACAACAATATAAAGGAAGCTTGCAATATACGAATCAAATGCCTGTTAGTTTGGCTGATGTTATTATTTTAAAAGATGATCAAATTATTGATGAAATTTCAACTGATGATAAAGGAACTTTTACAGTTGATTTAGTAGAAGGAAATTATACGTTTCGAATAGAAGAAGCTGGTGTTTTGCTTCATACTCAAACAATTTTATGTGGACAAAATCAAGATTTAGGCGTTATTATTATTCCAAAAACTGAAAATATTACATTAAATGAAACAGTTGTAAAAAGTCAGAAAAAATTAATTGAAAAGAAAGTTGATCGACTTGTTTTTAATGCAGATTTAGCGGAAGGAGCAAAAGGTGGAGATGCGTTAGATTTGCTAAAATTGGCGCCTCGTGTGAAGGTTGATAATGATGTTGTTTCGATAATTGGTAAAAGTAATTTGCGTGTGATGGTGGACGATCGTTTGTTGGAAATGTCTGGTGATCAATTGATAAATTATTTAAAAACGCTTCGCGCAGATGATATCGAGAAAATAGAAGTAATTACAAATCCGCCCGCAAAATATCAAGCAATAGGAAATAGTGGAATTCTAAATATTGTATTAAAATCTGGTAAAAAAGACTCGTGGAATGGGAGTTTGTCATCGTCATTGCAACATTATAACAAACCATATTGGAACAATAGTGCATCGTTTAATTACCGAAAAAATAAATGGACATTAGTTTCGAATATTTTTGGTGGTTTTGGAGAATATGACGGAATTGGACAATCTGATATTTATTTCACAAAAACCAATGAAGTTTGGACCGAAAGAGAAAAAAATAGTGGAAAAAATAGAAATATTGGCGGAAAATTAGGTTTAGATTATAAAATTTCGGAGAAGTTGACAACTGGTTTTACACTTGATTTATATGCTGGAAATCGAAAAGGAACTGGTGGTACGAAAACAACGATAAATAGTTTGGATAAAAATGAATTGTTGAGTTATATTTTGAATGATCGAAATGGGAGCAAAGGCAACACGAAATACAATACACTGAATTATCATGTGATTTATAAAATGGATACAATCGGGAAAAAATTAACCTTTGATTTTGATTGGGTTAATTTTAATAACAATAATACAAGTGTAGCTTCTAACCGATTTTTTGATTCAAATGATCTTGAAAATACAGCAGAATATCAAGGAAATAAAAGTTTGTCTGATCAAAAAGCAAATAATTATAGTTTGAATATTGATATGGAACACCCCGTTAATACTTGGAAACTAAATTATGGTGGACGTTACAGTTGGACGAAAAATAATAGCGATAATTTATTTTACAACACATCTTCTGGAACGCCTGTTTATGATGAAAAGTTGAGTAATGGTTTTTATTATGACGAAAATATTTTAGCTTTTTATGCGAGTATCGAAAAAGATATTTCAGAAAAATGGTCAGCAAAAATTGGTTTGAGATACGAAAATACTGATGCAAAAGGTTTTTCTCCACAAGAAAATCAACATGATACCTATAAATATGATGGGTTATTCCCAACGGCTTATTTGATGTATAAACCTGCTGAAAATCATTCGTTAAGTATAAATGTTGGGCGACGTATTGATCGACCTTTTATGGGACAATTGAATCCGTTTCGTACCATTTATTCGCCTTATTCTTTTGCAGAAGGAAATCCGAAGTTAAAACCTTCTTATTCGTATAATTATGAGTTGGAATATGCATACAAAGATTTGGCAATTACAACGTTATATTATAGAAATTCTACGGATGAAATCAATCAAATTGTGGTTGTAAATCCAACAGAAAATACACAAAATTGGATTCCATATAATTATGCTGATTCGGAGAGTTTTGGGATTAGTGAAAATCTAAATTTCAAGCTTGTAAAATGGTGGAAAGTCAATGGAGCGATTGATTTGTATTACAAAAAAACGAAAGGAATTATTCCAGAATATAATTATACATTGGATGGATTTAATGGAGAATTTCGTTTGACAAATAATTTAGAACTGAATAAATCTAAAACATTATTATTTAACCATACTACAAATTATTCAACAAAAACAATTGATGCGATGTCAAGAAGTCGTGCTAATTGGAGTACAGCTTTTGGTTTGAGAGCGTTATTTCTGGATAAAAAGTTTGAAGTTTCGTTTAATGTAAATAATGTATTTAAAGATAGAGCTTGGCAAGATCAAAGTTTTAGTAACGATACAAAATTTGTTTATACAGGACAATCCGCTCGTTATTATCGTGTTGGAATTCGATACAATTTCGGAAAATCATTTACGATAGAACAATCAAAAAGTAGTTCGGAAAAAGGAAGGTTATAATTTTTAAAACTAAACCCCAATATTGATTAAAATATTGGGGTTTAGTTTTATTTGAAAATTAATACGTAATTTTCTCTGGTTCAGGGAAAATATCTTGACTTTTTATACTAAAATTCTTATCTGTTTTTAATAGCTTCAAATTATCAACAGATTTTAATATTAATTGTTTCAATTGATTTTATTCTTCTGGAGGCATTTTGTTAGAAACGAAAATAGATTTTTCAGTATCATCCTTTTTTAAATATATTCTATAAATAAATCCAACAATAATAATTTTATTTTGGTAAACTGAATCATAGTTATATAGATTAATATTTGCAATTGCTTTATTAATATTATCTCGATCAGTTTTATTTAAAATTGCATAATAATCCTTGTGATAATATGGATTTTTTAATTCGAAATCTTCATAATATTTTCTAATAAATACAGTGTCACTATTAGTTAATTTGATTGAATTATAAACTTGAAAAAAATTACTATATGTTATATCAAATTCATCAAAAGAATTATTTTTATCAGCACAACTTTGACATAGATAATATAATAATAGTAATGTAATCTTTTTCATAGATATTCATATTATTATTTCTTCTCCATTTTATAGAACAATAAAATAATGAAACTAATCGCAAACGAAACGCCCATTGCAAGAGCCGAAGCTTTCATTCCGCCAGAATATTCAATCAATAATCCATAAATAACTAAACCTAAAAATAAGGCAAATTTTTCGAACACATCATAAAAACTAAAATAGGTTGTTGTGTCTTCTGTTTCTGGTAATAATTTGGCGTATGTAGAACGTGATAAAGCTTGCAAACCTCCCATTACAAGACCAACCATTGCAGCCATTACGTAAAATTGAGTTTTTACATTAGGATCATTTTTATTAATTAAATAACCAATAATACATGTAATAATCCAGATAAAAATCCCGATTAATAAGGTTTTCTTATTTCCTATTTTTCCTGATAGAAAAGAGAATAACCATGCCCCTAAAACAGCTTCAATTTGAATTAATAAAATGGTCATAATCAATTCTGAAGATTCCATTCCTATTTCTGAACTTCCAAACATTGCCGCCATCAAAAAGATAGTTTGCATTGCTAAACTGTAAAAGAAAAATCCAGCCAAAAAAACACGAATATTTTTGTATTGATTCAGATCTTTGAAGGTATGTTTTAAATTTCTAAAACTTGATTTGATAATATCTTTCGGAATTTCACGATCATATTTGTGATTTGGTAATTTGCTTAATGCAATTTGTCCAAATCCTAACCACCAAATTCCTGTTAATAAGAAACTTATTCGAGTAAACATAGCTTGTTGTTCTTCTGGGGCGAATTGTATCATTGCTAAACAAATCGTCAATAAAATGACAGAACCAATATAACCAAACATATAACCTTGAGCGGAAACTTTGTCCATTTTTTCGTCTGAGACAATTTCTGGTAAATAGGCGTTGTAAAAAACTAAACTCCCCCAAAAACCTATGCTTGCGGTGATATTGAGTAATAAAGCTAACCAAACTAAATCGCTCGATGTGAAGAAAAACATTCCGATACATGAGAACGACCCTAAATAACAAAAAAAGCGAAGAAATTTTATTTTATTTCCGATTAAATCTGCAATTGAAGACAAAACAGGAGACAAAACAATCACAAAAAAGAAAGCAATTGCCAATGAAAAATTGAATGCGGACTCTGGTAATAATCCTAAAAATTTGATCGGTTGATCGTTCGCATCATAGGTCATTAAAGTAT
The DNA here is from genome assembly GCF_002453775.1 of Empedobacter sp. UBA6745. Classification (NCBI taxonomy): domain Bacteria; kingdom Pseudomonadati; phylum Bacteroidota; class Flavobacteriia; order Flavobacteriales; family Weeksellaceae; genus Empedobacter; species Empedobacter sp. UBA6745. The sequence goes on along the minus strand of NZ_DKHL01000020.1, from coordinate 44,497 downwards.
AATAAACCGGAAAAATAGCAGAGGCAATAACTAAAGAATGAACAGAATTTGCCCAATCGTAAGAAATCCAAGCTCGTATTAGTTTGGGATTATCTTTTGTATTCATAAATTTTTATAGTAATGTTGGCTAAACTTAAGAATAATTTATCAAAAATAATGTTTCGTAAAAATTAATTGTTCAATCTTCTATTCTTTCAGTTCAAATTTGGTTAGTTTATTGCCTTTGTAACAATAAAATTCATAACTATCTTCTCCAATTTTGAATACTTTTTCGAGATGGATTTTATCGTAATTAGGTAAAATTTCATTGTATTTTTTCAATAATTTTTCAGGTAATTCATTCGGTTGAATTGGACGTTCAATCTCAAATTCACCATCTAACGAATATTCCATCACAAAATCACTGTTTCGCCATTTCAAAGTTGTTTCATTTTCGTCACCTTTACTTGTTGTTGTAAGTTGAACTTTATCTTCTTGAATGATTTTTTGAGAACTTGTATAAAAAAGTGTAATTCCAGAAATAACCATTGCCGCATAGCCAACTTTTCTGAAAATAAAATCGCTAAAATAAGGTAAAATATATTTGACCGTATAAGAAGAAATAATTGAGGCAACTGCAATCGTCAATCCAAGTAATAAAGCGTTTTTTGAATATAAACCAAGAACAATATAAATGATTAATTTTATGATATGAAGTATAATTTCGTTGGCAGCTCGCGTTGCAATAATTTCTTCTTTTGTTAATCCATATTTTAAATAAAATCTATTGAATAATAAACCTATTGCTCCTGTTATTCCAGAAACGAATCCAGCTAAAAAACCAACAATGGCTAAAATATATTTTGGTGAAGGTTTTTCTTCATTATCTTGTTGTTTTTTGTTTAGAAATAATTGTGGAACATTTGAAATCAATAATACAGCTACAATAATTTGTAAATAAATTGGGTTGATAAATTTGATTAAATAAGCGCCCATTAAAACTGCTGGAATCGAAAATGGCACGAACCAAAAGAAGATTTTCCAATGTACAGATTTTCTGAAAGCCGCTATTCGAGAGGCAGAACTTGTAAATGTTCCGATTGTTAACGAAAAAGGGACTAACGAAGTTGGAATAATAAGATTGAGGATTGGAATTAAGATTAAACTTGCGCCACCGCCACAAATTGCACTTATCCAAAATGCTAAAATTGCTCCAATAAATAGGAGAAAAATAGTAAAAATCATGATCAGAAATTTTATTCTGTTACAAAATTAGGACGATGATTTTAGAAATAAATGTCTAAAGACTTATCTTAAGTAAAACTTAAGAATAAGTAAATCTTAATTGAAAAAGATGATTTTTCGGATAAATTGTTTGCGAAATTTGCTGAAAATTATTTTTTAATAAGGCTTTAGACGAGGCGATATTTTCTTTTTTCACCCAAGCTTCAATCAGCATATATTTTCTCAATTTCAACTCTTTCGAAATCAGATTGATGATTCGTGTTGCGTAACCTCTGTTCCAAAATTGTTCATCAATGGAATAGCCAATAATCGCTTTGTCATGAACAGGTTGAAACATTACAGTACCAATCAAGGTTTCAGAAGATTTTTCGATAACAGCAAAGCGAAATTCATATCCAGAATTCTTTTTTTCTTTATCTCTTTCTAGCATTTTGTACGAATCTTTGATCGTTTTCATTGATGCGGTTTCGCGGTATTTCATGGCTTTTGCATTCGAATAAATTTCGAAAAGCCGTGTGCTACATCAGTGTCCAAAAGTTCTCTGAAATAAATTAATTCGTCTTCCATATTTTGGTTTTAAGAATTTGCTTGACGTTCTAATTTTTCAATCAATAATGCTTTTGCATTTGTAAGCGCATAATCTTTAGCTTCTGCAAATGAAACGTTGTATTTTCGTTTAAGAGATTGAATATCTTTTGGTAAATCGTTTAAAAGTTTATCGTAATAAACATCTAACATTTCAGATGTTGGCATTTTGAAATCAATTTTTAACTGAAATCTTCTCAATAATGCAACATCAATAATATGTGGATGATTTGTTGCGGCTATCAACAACGAATTTTGTGGCAAATAATCAATTAATTGAATTACCGTGTTTACCAAACGACGCATTTCGCCAACATCTTTGTCGTCATTTCCACGCGCTTTTCCAATTTGGTCAAACTCATCCAAAAATAGAATCGCTTTTTCACGCGCAGCTTTATCAAAAAGCATTCGAATATTTTGTGAAGTTTCACCAATTCTTGATGAAACAATATTACTTAAATTCAAAATCAATATAGGTTTTCCGATTTCATTTGCAATTGCTTTTGCAGTTGTTGTTTTTCCACAACCTGAAAATCCATGCAACAAAATTTTATTATTGACAGGTAAATTATATTTACTCAATTCCTCTATATATCTATGTTCTTTGATAAGTTGTTTTACTTGAGCAAGATTTTGATCATCTAAAAAAACATCATTCAAAGAAATTTCTTCCTTATCGTCAACAATTAAATCGTAAATATTCATATCAATTTTACTTCAAGACTCAAAAATAAACTATTTTAATCCGAAAGCCGATTTTTAGCACAAAAAAAGCTTCAGATTTCTGAAGCTAAAATTTTAAACCGTCATATGAGAACTGATTGCAATTCTATTCCAAGCATTAATCGTGGTAATTGCAATAATGATAATCGCAATATAATTTTCAGAAAAAAGTGTTAATGCTTTTTGATAAGTTTCTTCTGATAAACCATGTTGACTAATATTTGTAATTTCTTCTGTCATCGCCAATATCACACGCTCTTCTTCTGTAAAAAGTGTCGTTTCTCGCCACGCATTCAACAAAAAAATACGTTGATTTGTTTCGCCTAATTTCATCGCGTCTTTGGTGTGCATATTAATACAAAAAGCACAACCATTGATTTGTGAAGCTTTGATTTTAATAAGTTCTAAATGTAATTTATCTAATTCAGAATTTGCTAAATAATTCTCTAGACCATACATTGCTTCGTAAGCTTTTGGTTCTAATTTTTGAATGTTTAATCGTGATTTCATTTCTTAATTTTTAACAAAGTTCGTCGATTATTTATTCAAAAAAATTAAACTGGTTTAAGAAAACTCTTTCTTTCGGATTTCGCTTAAATATTCGGGTGTGAAACCTAAATAAGAAGCTAATAAATATTGCGGAACACGTTGTAAAAACTCAGGAAAATTTTTCTTGAAGTGAAGATAAAACTCCTCTTTCGAAAACTCTTTCAAATATTTGGAACGCATTTGAGCAGCAGCATTTGCTTTTTGATAAATTTGTTTGAAATACGAATTGAAAATAGGATGTTTTTCGCATAAAATTTCTTCGTTTGTTTTACTCATTTTCATAATAATTGCATTTTCTAGAGCTTGAATATAAAACTCAGAAATTTGTTGATTAATGTAAGAAAACGAATCTGTCAACCACCAATTTTCGATAGCAAAATCAATGGTTTGTTCTACACCTTTTTCATTGATGAAAAATAATCGAATACATCCAGAAATAATAAAATAATTGTACGTACAAACTGTTCCAGCTTTATGAATCATTTCTTTTTTCTTCACCGAAAATTTTTCAAAATATTGGACTGAATCGTGAAATTCTTCTTCAGAAATTGAAGTGAAAATTTGAATATGTTTCTTTAACTGACCGAAAGAATTTTCCATTTTATAAGCTTAATATATTTCTCTTTAAAATTAATGATTAGTTTCCGAAAGGACTTAATTTAGTTTAAAATTAATCAGGTTTATAGTCAGAATTTGGAGTGCAATTTGCTTGAAATGAATCGTTGAAAGAACATGAAAATAATCTGTAAAGATTTGTCATTATTTTTTACTTTTACGAACCAAAAAATAACAATAATATGGCTTCAGGAATATTTGCAATTTTAGATGATATTGCAGCATTGATGGATGATGTAGCGGTTACAAGTAAAGTAGCAGCGAGTAAAACAGCAGGGATTTTAGGAGATGATTTGGCTGTAAATGCTGAGAAAGCAACGGGATTTTTATCTTCGCGCGAAATACCAGTTTTATGGGCAATTACAAAAGGCTCTTTTATCAATAAATTGATCATTGTTCCAATTGTTTTGACACTAAATCATTATATGCCAGAGGTCATAAAATATGTTTTGATTTTGGGAGGTTTTTATTTAGCTTTTGAAGGTGTAGAGAAGATAATCGAGTTTATTTTTCACCGTCCAAAAAAAGGTTCAGAAGTTATTCATGAAGATAAAGTAGAAGATAAGAAACAAGTTTCGGAAAAATCAAAAGTGAAATCTGCGATTATTACGGACTTTATCCTTTCGATAGAAATTGTGATTATTGCATTGAGTACAGTTTTGGAACAACCGATGTTGACACAAGTTTTTACAGTTTCGTTTATTGCAATTTTAGCAACCATTGGTGTTTACGGGATTGTAACCTTAATTGTTCGTATGGATGATGCTGGTTTTAAACTTATAAAAGCATCACATGACAAAGGAGCTGTTTCTAAATTAGGACATTTTTTGGTTGACGCATTACCTTATGTGATCAAAATTTTAGGATTTGTAGGGACTGTTGCACTTTTATTGGTTTCAGGTGGGATATTTGTTCATAACATCGATTATATTCATCACCATTTACCTACAGCAATTCCAATGATGATTAGTGAAGCTTTGATTGCTTTGATTGCAGGATTATTGGTTGTGGTAATTGTCACAATAGTTAAGAAAATAATAGGTTTAGCTAAAGGTTAGGAGATAGATAGATTTCGAAAAGAATTGTTTTCATTTAATTAATGAATAAATTTTTAATCTAAACTTTATCCTCAAATACACACTTTCAACGTATCTTTAGGGCAATTAAACAATAAATTATGAAAATAAAGTCGATAATAGCACTTTTTTTTCTCGCTACCACTTTTACTTTTGCTCAAACAAAACAGATTCTGATTGAAAATGTTAGAATTTTAGATCATCAAACTCAAGCATTAACATCACCGATGAATGTTTTGGTTTCTGGTCAAAAAATTGAAAAAATTAGTTCTGCAAAAATTTCTTCACCTAATCAAGATGTTGTAAAAATTAATGGAGGAGGAAAAACGTTGATGCCAGGTTTAATCGATGTTCATGTACACATGGTATTTGGTTCATTGACGATGGCGCAAATGATGTCGCCAGATATGTCCGAAGAAATGTTGGTTTCAAAGATTGGTGAAGCTTCTCACAAAATGTTGATGCGTGGTTTTACGAGTGTTCGTGATGCTGGTGGACCAATTTTTCCTTTGAAATTAGCCATTGATAAAGGTAAAGTTGTAGGGCCTAGAATTTGGCCTTCGGGAGCAACGATTAGTCAAACGGCTGGTCATGGAGATTTTAGAACTCCTGATGAACGTTCGCGTCGTTTTTTTGGAAAAGCATCTCGTGCAGAGGAATTAGGAGCTACTTTTATTGCTGATGGGAGAGATGAAGTTTTGACTGCAACAAGAGAAAATTTACGTTTTGGTGCGAGTCAAATTAAATTGATGGCAGGTGGTGGAACGTCTTCTGCTTATGATCCGATTGATGTTACACAATATACTTTTGACGAAATGAAAGTGGCTGTTGATGCTGCAGAAGATTGGGGAACCTATGTAATGGTGCATGCCTACACGCCGAGAGCTGTGCAGCGCGCTGTGGAAGCAGGAGTGAAGTCAATTGAGCATGGTCAAATGTTAGATGAAGAAACATTGAAAATCCTTGCTAAAAAAGGTGTTTGGTTAAGTCTTCAGAATTTGATGGATAATAATGAAAACATGGACGAGCAGCGAAAAGAAAAACGTAAACCAGTTTTGGATGGTCAAGATAAAGTTTGGCCATTAGCAAAAAAACTTGGTGTGAAGCTTGCTTGGGGAACGGATTTCTTGTTTGAACCTGAGTTGAATGATGAGCAAAATAGTTATATTTTACGTCTTCAAAAATGGTTTACAAATGCTGAAATTCTGAAAATGATTACTCAAGATAATGGAGAATTGTTGCAATTATCTGGTTTGAGAAGTCCATATCCAGGGAAATTAGGTGTTGTAGAAGAACAAGCTTTAGCAGATTTGATTTTGGTTGATGGAAATCCATTGAAAGATTTATCGTTAATCGCTAATCCTGATAAAAACTTTTTAGTGATTATTAAAGATGGTCAGATTTATAAGAATACAATTAAAACGAAAAAGTAAAATTATCGTACATTATAAAAAAAACGAGGTTAATTTTTATTTACCTCGTTTTTTTTAGTTGTAAAAATTAGAAATTTTAGATCTTATTTATCGGCTTGAAATTTGTTAAAAAAGTCAATGGTTTATTCATAAAAATGTTGATTTTGAATAAGTAAAACTGTAAATTAATAATTAAATCTTAATAAAAATGTCAATACCAAAGAATGTTTATTATAGAGTAATTCTTCCAGAAAATGAGATTAAAGCTACGTTTCTTATTGTCCATGGTATGCAAGAACATAGTGGGCGATATGAAAATTTTGCAAAGTATTTGGCTGACAAAGGAATTCTAGTTTTGTTATATGATCATTTAGGACATGGAAAAACAGCTAAAATAGAAGAAGATTACAGTTTTTTCTGCTTAGATAATCCAAAAGAAAATTTAATAAATACGGCAAAAGAGTTAGCTAATTTGTTAGAGAATGAATACCCTTTATTACCACATTTTATTTTGGGGCATTCAATGGGATCGTTTATAACACGTTGCCTACTTCAAGAATATGGAGACCACTTTGATGGTGCTATAATTATGGGAACAGGAGGTAGAATTCCTGGAATTAAATTATTGAGTAGTTTTTTAAGTCTTCTAAATAAATTGATTCCTCATAAAAGAAGTCAATTACTTAATACTATTTTTTCAAAATCGAATAATAAACATTTTCAAAATGAAGAAAATTTTCATGAGACTAATTGGCTTAGTTTAGATGAGTTAAATCGTTTAAATTTTCTGAAAGATCCTCTTTGCGGAATACCTTTCACTGTTAACGGTTTTTATACTTTGATTAATTTAAATATACAAGCAACAAAAAAGAATTGGGCAAAAGCTATACCGCAATCTTTACCTATTTATTTTGTGAGTGGAGCAGATGATCCAATTGGTGATTTTGGTAAAGGAGTTTTGCAATCGTATAAAGATTTAAAGCAAAATGGATTTCAACATGTAACAATGAAATTATATCCAAACTTGAGACATGAAATATTGAATGAATCTATCAAAGATGAAGTATATCAAGATATTGTAGATTGGTTAATGGTTTTGATAAATCATAAAAAAATAGAGCAAAAAGACGTTTAATAAATCTTTTTGCTCCAAAAAAATTATTCTCCTAAAAGAACACCAGAAACATTCCAATAACTGAAACTATTTCCTTCAGGTTTTCCTTGCGGAATTTTCACTTGTATGCTATGTTTTCCAGCTTTCAAATCTCCTAAATTAATAAAATATGGATTTGTAATTGTTCCTGGACACCAATTAGAACGGCTATAATCGGATGATGACAAACCATTATCAAAATTACCAGAAGCTGGATTGTAAGCGCGATAAGAACCACAATCTTGTCTCCAAGGAACTATATTAAATACTTTTTGTCCATCAAGAAAAATACTATTTTCTTTTGGAACAAATTCATCTCCATTTTCCCAACCGCCATGTCCAGTTGTTGTAAAACGCAATTTAGCATTGTTGTAATCTTCTTTCAACGTGAATTCTACTGTAAAACCATTCGAATTTTCGAACAAAGTAGGATATTCCTGTCCAGCCATTTCCATCACATTTGCAGTATTGAAAATTGGTAAAACTTTTTTGATAGGCAACGTTGTCGTTGAACTTGACGGATGAATAGAAATATTAGCAGTAATTGTATGTCCGCCTTGATCATAATTTCCAATGAAGAAACCAATCAAAACTTCTTGATTAGATAATAAACCTTGAAATTCTGTGATTTCTTGACGATATTTTGCTTCGGTTTCCCAAGTTTGATTTTTTAATTGAATATGATTGAATTTATTAATTCCAAAAGGTGTGAAAAAGCGCATTAATTCTATCGTTGGCGAATAATTTTCTGTCAAAAAATAACCTTGGTATTTTTTATTATTTGCCGATGTATAAACAGGTAATTCGTTGATTCCTTTTTGTAAACCATCCATAAACGTAATTTTAGAATCACGCGGAATCAAAAATACAGAACCTGTTCTATCGTAAGCATCGCCATTCGATTGTTGCGAAACTTTTAAGAAAACTTGACTCCCTTCTTTAATTTGAGGAATTTTAATTTTTCTGACTACAACTGTTCCATTTGCAAAGCGATAAATCGAATCATTTGACGAAAAATCTTTACTAAAATTAACTTGTTGATGAGATAAAAGTGGAATATCAACAAATTTACTTTTCCAAATAATGTCTTTATATGTCAATAAATCAACTCGATTTTGATGCAATTCTTTTTGGATAAATAGACTTGGAATCAAATCTTTTTCGCGTTCTATTTTCGAAGCTCGAATAGTTGAATTATTATTTCGTGTAAGTTCTAACACAAAACCTAAATTCATTCCAACCATTGTTGGAGAGGCATTCAATTCCATATTGTCCACAAACCAAACGTCTATTGTATTCGAATTGATATTTGTCGTCGCTTTTTTACAACGTAAACCTAAAATTCGTTTTGTTTCTTTAGAAATCGTGAAAACAGATTTATTGAACGCGACAGAATCATTTGTAATAATAGAATTAGTCGGGTCAAATTGTGTAATCAAGGAAATAATTGATGGATTTGTTTTGGTATAATAAAACATTTCATCAGGATAATTTGAAGAATTACTAAAACTTTGTTGCTTTCCAATAACGGTTTCTTTTGTATTCGCAATAATCTGTATGGGGTTATTTTCTTCGACTTTCTTTCCATTCGAAAAGCGTTCATACGTAATTTTGTAGGTTTCTTGTGCATCAAGAAAAATAGCCTGAATACAAAAAATGATAAGTAGAATTGATTTCAATTTCATGTGTGATAAATAAAAAAGGTTTACAAACGAATTGTAAACCTATAAAAATATCTGATTGTATGAAAAAATATCTTATACAAAAGCATTAATTCCTGTCACATCTGCTCCAGTAATCAATAAATGGACATCATGCGTTCCTTCGTATGTAATTACAGACTCCAAATTTGCAGCATGTCGCATCATAGGGAAATCGCCAACAATTCCCATTGCTCCAATAATTTGACGAGATTCTCTCGCAATATCAATAGCCATTTTTACATTGTTGCGTTTTGCCATAGAAATTTGTTCAGGAGTTGCTTTATTTTCGTTTTTCAACGTTCCTAATCGCCAACATAACAACTGAGCTTTCGTAATTTCTGTAATAAATTCAGCTAATTTTTTCTGCTGTAATTGATAAGAAGCAATCGGTTTTCCAAATTGTGTTCGTTCTAATGAATATTTCAAAGCAGATTCATAACAATCAATTGCAGCACCAATTACACCCCAAGAAATTCCGTATCGAGCCGAATTTAAACACGATAAAGGTCCACGTAAACTACTTACTTCTGGTAAAATATGAGATTCTTCGATCTTCACATTTTCGAAAACTAATTCACCTGTTTTTGAAGCTCTTAATGACCATTTATTCAAAGTTTCTGGTGTTGTAAAACCTTGCATACCGCGTTCTACAATTACACCACGAATTTTTCCTTCTTCATCTCTTGCCCAAACAACTGCAATATCACAAATTGGTGAATTTGTAATCCACATTTTTGCTCCATTTAAAATATAGTGATCACCATTTTTAGTTAAACGAGTTTCCATTCCACCTGGATTTGAACCGTGATTTGGTTCAGTTAACCCGAAACTTCCAATGAATTCTCCTGAAGCTAATTTTGGTAAATATTTTCGCTTTTGTTCTTCTGATCCAAAAGAAAAAATTGGATACATCACTAACGAAGATTGTACTGATGCAGCAGAACGAACAGCCGAATCGCCGCGTTCTAATTCTTGCATGATTAATCCATACGACATTTGATCTAAACCAGCGCCTCCATATTCTTCAGGAATATAAGGTCCTAAAGCGCCAATTGCACCTAATTTTTTCATTAAATCTGGAATGTCTTTGTGATGTTGCGCAGCATCATCTATAACAGGTTTTATTTCGTTGTCCACAAAATCTCGAACAGATTGACGAATTAATTTATGTTCTTCGGTTAATAAATCATCAATCTTAAAATAATCTGTAGTTGAATTCATTTTATGCGGTTTTATTTTATTAAATCTAACGATTATTCATTAAATTAAAAATTATTCTGAATAATATTTATTAAAAATTTTAATTTATGAAACTTTTGACTAATTTAGGTAAAAGTTAAAAACACAAAATAACACAAAAAAATGATAGAAAACGAATTAAAAGAATTAGGTATTTCTTCCGAAAATCTCGGAACATCGACAGGAAATACTTGGTTTGGAAAAGGTGAAGAACTTTCTTCTTACTCGCCAGTAGACGGAAAATTGATTGGAAAAGTAAAATCATCAACCAAAGATGATTATGAAGAAGTGATAAAAAAAGCACAAGTTGCTTTCAAAGAATGGCGAATGATTCCTGCTCCGAAACGAGGAGAGATTGTGCGTCAATTTGGAGATAAACTTCGTGAGAAAAAGGCTTCCTTGGGAAAATTGGTTTCATATGAAATGGGAAAATCCTATCAAGAAGGTTTGGGTGAAGTACAAGAAATGATTGACATTTGTGATTTTTCGGTTGGATTATCGCGTCAATTATATGGTTCGACAATTCATTCGGAAAGACCTTTGCATCGCATGTACGATCAATATCATCCGCTTGGAATTGTAGGCGTGATTTCTGCGTTCAATTTTCCTGTTGCGGTTTGGTCTTGGAATACATGTTTAGCGATGGTTTGCGGTGATGTTGTAGTTTGGAAACCAAGTGAAAAAACACCTTTGTGTGCGGTTGCGTGTCAACATATTTTAGCAGAAGTTTTAAAAGCAAATAATGTTTTAGAAGGCGTTTCTTCTTTGGTAATGGGAGATAAAGCAATCGGAGAATTAATTGCGCAAGATGCTCGTGTGGCTTTGGTTTCTGCAACAGGTTCTACGCGAATGGGAATCGAAGTGAATAAAGTTGTTGCAGCACGTTTGGGTAAAACAATTTTAGAATTAGGCGGAAATAATGCGATTATTGTTACGCCGGATGCTGATCTAAAAATTATGTTAACTTCAGCTGTTTTTGGTGCGGTTGGTACTGCTGGTCAACGTTGTACAACAACAAGACGTTTGATTGTTCACGAATCGATTTATGATAAAGTAAAAGAATCGTTGGTAAATGCTTACAAACAAATAAAAATAGGTAATCCGTTGGATACAGCAAATCATGTTGGTCCGTTGATCGATAAACATGCGGTTGAAATGTATTCAAATGCTTTAGATAAAATCAATCAAGAAGGAGGAAGTATTATTGTTGAAGGAGGAGTTTTAGAAGGAAATGGTTTTGAAAGTGGTTGTTATGTAAAACCTGTAATTGCTGAGGTTGAGAATCATTATAAAATTGTTCAACACGAAACTTTTGCTCCAATTTTATATTTAATCAAATATTCTGGAGATGTGTTAAATGCCATCGAAATTCAGAATAATGTAGCGCAAGGTTTATCGTCTTCTATCATGACAAATAATCTTCGCGAAGCTGAATTATTCTTGAGTCAACAAGGTTCTGATTGTGGAATTGCAAATGTAAATATCGGAACTTCTGGTGCTGAAATTGGTGGAGCTTTCGGTGGAGAAAAGGAAACTGGAGGTGGACGTGAGTCGGGTTCGGATGCTTGGAAAGCGTATATGCGACGACAAACGAATACAATTAATTATTCGACAGAAGTGCCATTGGCGCAAGGAATTAAGTTTGATTTTTAAAAAATTACAGAGATGAGTACAGTACACGAAAGATTAGCAAAACATATATTGGCAGATGGATATCCGATTGTAATGGATATGGATAAGTCGCATGGTTCCTATGTTGTAGACGAAAATGGTGTTGAATATTTGGATTTATTTTCAATGTTTGCTTCGACGGCGATTGGTTATAATCATCCACATTTGATGGCGAAAATTGATTTTTTAGGTCGAAATGCAGTTAATAAACCTGCGATGTCAGACATTTATACAAAAGATTATGCAGATTTAATTGATACATTTGAGCGTGTTGCGATGCCGAAAGAATTGCAATATTTATTCTTTATTTCTGGAGGAACATTAGCAGTAGAAAATGCATTGAAAACGGCTTTTGATTGGAAAACAAGATTAAATTTTTTGAAAGGAATTGAAAAAGAAGCAAGTGATGTCATTCATTTTAAGCAAGCGTTTCATGGGCGTTCTGGTTATACATTATCGCTGACGAATACGAAAGATCCTCGTAAATACGAATATTTTCCAAAATTTGATTGGCCAAGAATTGAAAATCCAAAACGAATTTATCCTGTTACAGAAGATAATTTATGCAAGGTTGTTGAGGCTGAAAAACGAGCGATTGAACAAATTGAAAATGCTTTAGAAACACGCAAAAATAAAGTTGCTTGTATTATTATTGAGCCGATTCAAGGTGAAGGAGGAGATAATTATTTTCGAAAAGAATTCTTTCAGAAATTGAGAGAAATTTGTGATCGAGAAGAGATTTTATTGATTTTTGATGAGGTACAAACAGGAATGGGAATGACTGGTAAAATGTGGGCTTTTCAGCATTATGATGTGATTCCTGATGTGATTTCGTTTGGAAAGAAAACACAAGTTTGTGGAATTTTAGCGAATAAAGAAAAGTTAGATCAAATTCCGAATAATGTTTTCAAGGAATCAAGCCGAATCAATTCAACTTTTGGTGGGAATTATATCGATATGTTGCGCTTCAAATTAATTTTAGAAGTAATTGAACAAGAAAAATTAGTAGAAAATGCGGCAGAAAAAGGAAAATATATTTTATCAAAATTGAATGAAATCGCAAAAGAAACGAAGAAAATTCATTCGGTTCGTGGATTAGGGTTGTTCATTGCGTTTGATTTTTCATCAGATTTGGATCGTTCAGAGTTCATCAAAACATGTTTCGAAAATCACATGATTATTCTTCCTTGTGGTGAAAACTCTGTGCGAATGCGCCCTCATCTCAATATTTCTGAAGAAGATACCAATAAAGCAATAGAAATTATTAAATTAGCGTTAAAATAAACAGCAAAAGCAACCAAACAAAGGTTGCTTTTTTAATTTTGTAAAAGATAAAACTAAAGTATGATAGATTCTTTTTTCTTCGATTTTGACGGAACATTACAAGGTTTTGAAAACCACGAAATCAGTGATTCTACAATTGAAGCGTTGAAATTATTAAAACAAAAAAATAAAAAAATATACATCGCAACTGGACGAAATATGGTGGATATGCCCGAACATATTTTTGATTACGGTTTTGATGGTTATATCAATAATAATGGTGGAATGTGCTCGGATGAAAATCGACAATCGTTTTTTGTAGATTATATCAATCCTAATGATATAGAGGCTTTGTTGCAATATGATGATGAAAATCCTTTTTCATTTTCGTATATGACCAAAGAAGCGTTTAGTATTAATCGTGTGAATGAAAATGTAGAAAAATCGTTTGCATATTTTGGAATGGAAGTTCCAGAAGTGGTTGATCCTCGAACTTTACCGAAAGATAATATCATGCAAATGAACTTTTTTGTGAATGAAGAACAAGAAGATTATTTGATGAAAAATGTGTTGACAAACAGTGTAGGAACACGTTGGATAGAATATTTCGCCGATATAAATCCGAAAGATATTAGTAAAATGCGTGGAATAGAACGAATGGCTGAGCGCGATAATTTGGATTTATCTAAAACAATGGCTTTTGGCGATGGCGGTAACGATATTAGTATGTTGAAAGGCTGCAAAATTGGTGTAGCAATGGGCGATGCGAAGGAGAATGTTCGTGAAGCCGCTGATTATTATACAACTTCTGCGGATAATCACGGAATATGGAATGCGCTGAAACACTTTGAGATAATTTAGAAAGCTATAAAATCTACAATGAAACCAATTTACATAACCAAATTTAATTTAGCCAGTATATTACTGGCAATTTTAATTATTATTGCTTTATTAGGGGCTGGTGTATATTTTCTTTTAGAACTTAAAGGAGAAAATTTTTTCATTAAACTATTTATCTCATTACCAATATCTATTATGATATTATTTTATTTTTTGATTTTTGAAAAAATTTATAAAATTAATATCTACCATAATTATTTCGAGTTAATTAGTAGGTTTGGTTTTAAGAAGCAAAAAATCTATAATCACGAAATTTCAGGTTATTTTATTCATTACACTAAAGATCGTTTTGGTAAAGTACAGTCTAATTTTTTTTTACTTTTGAAGAGTAATTTACGTATAGGGATTTTATTTGATTACTATTTAGATAGAGAACAATTGCTATATTATTTAACACAAAACTTACAATTGTTAGAAGATCCATTTATAGAGAAATAAATTAATGTACCTGTTGTGCATTTTGAATTAAAANNGGTTTAATTGCTAAAATTATCCAAATGAACAACAGGTATTAATGTAAGATATGATATTATTTTAGGAGATAAAAGGAAAGATGATTTGTTAAACCTATAATATAAAAAGATTGATATTTATTTAATCGTTTTTCATTTTGAGCGGAATGATTTATCAAGGAAACTAAATTTAATTCTTAATTATATCACTTATTTGGAATTGGGAGTATAAGTATTTACTAGGAGTTATATAAAAGTTCAACCATTTAGTTGAATTTTTTTCTTTTCCCAATGTTGTGTTAATTATATGTTCTATTATTGTAGAATTGAAAAATAAAAATTATTTTAGAGTATTAATTATAAACTACAACATAATGAAACAATTATTACTAGCTGGATTTTTACTTTTTTCGAATTTTGGTTTTGGGCAAGAAAAGTTTATTGTCGATTATAAATACGATATAAAGCATGATGAAGAAAAAATAAAGGAGTTTGAAAGAGAGCAAGCACAAAAAGGAGGAGGTACAATAAAAATTGGTGGGTCTCCAAATATTTATTATCAATTAGAATATAGTGATCATCAGTCCATTTACAAAAAAATAGAAACTATAAATAATGATCAAAATGGTAGCTCTATGGGGGCTTTTTCAATTAATATTGGAGGAGAATATAAAGATCTGATTAATGAAACAAGTAAGAAAGCGTTTCGTCAAGAAGTCGTTTTAGATAAACAAAGTTTTATTGTGGTTACGCCATATAAAGATTATGAATGGAAAATTACAGATATTGAAGATACGATTTTGGGTCACAAAGTAAAAAAAGCTATTGGTAATGATAAAGGTAAACAAATAGCAGCTTGGTTTGCGCCAGATATTAAGATTGATGCAGGGCCAAATCAAGTGAATGGATTGCCTGGTTTGATTCTGAAAACGGTGAGCGAAACGGGTGGTAAATTAGGTTCGATTATGACTTATGAAGCGGATAAAATTACCTTAAACCCTAAGAAAATGTCTAAAACTAAACCTATAAAAGGTGAAGAAATAACACAAGAAGAGTTTAAAAAATTGCAAGATGAATCTCGTCAAAAAATGAGAGAATCTTTTTCGATAGGAGTGGACAAAAAATAATTTTGAATGAAATATTTAGTAATTTTCATTGGTTTTTTTTGTAGTTTAATTCAAGCGCAAGAAGCTCTAGAGATTGAATACGAAGAAGTTTCTATTCCACGAATAATAGGAAAAGATGGGAAGGAAGAAAAATTGGATGATGATTTTATAAAAGCACTTTCTGTTCCAAAAAATTATGTGCTACAAATAGAAAAAGGAAAAAGTGTTTTTTCTAAGATTGAGAAAATTAATAATTCTCAAGGTAAGGCATCGGTTACGATGTATGGTATTTTTTCGTATAATTTTGAGCAAGATTTCAATCAAAATAAAATGAAACAAGAATGGATGATAGAGAATAAAAAATACCTTGTAAGTGATACCATTTCTACACATTATAAATACGAATTAACACAAGAAAAATCTACTTATTTGGGTTTTGATGTTAAACAAGCAGTTGTAAAATATGATGATAATAACAAATCAATTATTTGGTACGCACCAAGTTTACCCAAACGTTTTGGTCCAAAAGAATTTATTAATCTTCCAGGTTTGGTATTAAAAGTAGAATCTATTCGAAATGGAATTATTGATCCATCTTATTCTTTGAAAGCAACTTCTGTTACAACAAAAGATCATTTAGAATTTAAGAAATTATTCAAGGCTAAGGAAATTTCTAAAGCAGAATTTGAAAAGCTGAAAGCTGATTATAACCAACAAAGTTCGAATGAATATCAAGGAGTAGATAAAAATTAACCTAAACAAAAAAGGATTTCAATTGAAATCCTTTTCTTTTATATGAACTAATTGATAAAATTATTTATCAATCGAACCCATTACGCGTTGCATAAAAGTATTGGCAGCAGTACGCTCATCCAAACCTTCTTCTTCCATCATTTGCTTCATTTCCATAGCTCCACAAATGTTAGAAATCATTTCACCAATCACTTCTTGTTCTGGCTCTTTTACAGCTGGAGAATCAGCATAAACTTCCAAAACTTCTAAAGCTGTTTCCATTGCTTCAATAGAAACATTTTTTGCTAAATTTTTAAATACCGGCAGCTTCATTGATCAATTCTTTTACAGCATCAATTTTAGACGCAGTTACTTGTCCTACATTTTGTCCTCCTTTAAATACCGCGAAAGTTGGTAAGTTAGGAACATCAGCTAATTTTCTTGATTCTACTAATTTCTCAGCATCAACATATAAAAACTCAGCTTGACCTTCATATTCAGCCGCTAATTTTTTGAATTTTGGTTTTACTAAACGGCAGTTTCCACACCATCCAGCACCATATTGTACAATTACTATATTGTTATCAGCAACTACTTGTGCTAAGTTATCTTGTTCTAATTCTGCAAACATTTTATTAATTTTTATGGTTAAAAATTGGGTATAAAAAAGGCTGTCTAAGTGTTGAGCTTAGTGATTTTTATTGAAAATTAATCCGTTAAAATCTCCTGTCAAATTTTTTAGACAGCCTCTTCGTGAATTTTGAAAATCAAAAGATTTTCAAGTTATTTTTAGTGAGAAGCTAAGTAAGAAGCTACACCATCTTTAGTAGCGTTCATTGCATCTTTTCCTTCTTCCCAGTTTGCTGGACAAACTTCACCATATTTCTCAACGTGTAAAATAGCGTCTAATAAACGTACATACTCATCGATGTTACGTCCTAATGGTAAATCGTTGATTGTTTCGTGACGAACAACACCATTTTTGTCGATGATGAAAGTACCACGGTAAGCAACTGGAGCTCCTTCAAATTTTAAAGAATCATTTTCTTCATTGTAAACATACTCACCAGCCAAAACTCCGTAATCCATAGCGATAGTTTTTGCTAAGTCAGCAACGATTGGGTAAGTAACACCTTCGATACCTCCGTTATCTTTAGCAGTGTTTAACCATGCTAAGTGTGTTTCTTCTGAATCACAAGAAGCAGCAATTACAACAGCATCTCTTTTTTCGAATTCAGCTAATTTAGCTTGGAATGCGTGTAATTCTGTTGGACAAACAAATGTAAAATCTTTTGGATAGAAGAATAAAACGATGTTTTTTTCTCCGATTGGCATTGAAAAGTTTTCTACGATTTCGTCTCCATCAATTACTGCTGGCGCTGTGAATAAAGGCGCTTTTTTTCCTACTAATGACATAATTTTAATTTTTTATATTTTGTTTTTTACTTCTCGATTTGATAAAACTTGTTACAGTTTTTATCTCTTTTACTGATGCAAATTTAGACTGATATTTTAAACTGTCCATATATTTTCAATTTCAAATATAGATTAAACTATAAATTATATTTATGATATATGATTAATAATAATTATTGAGTTAATATTCTATTGAAATTCAATACAACAAACCTTTTTATCTTATCTCTACGCTAATTTACGAAGATTATTTACCTTAAAGAATGATATTGCTTATGTTGATGATTATTTAAAATGAATTAAATTTTATTTCTATATTAGTAGAATAATAAACACTATAAAATGCTAAAATATTTATTTTTAATACTTCCAATAATTGGATTTGCCCAAGATGCTGTTCGTGTAGAATATGAAGTTCGTCAAGAATTTGATAGAAATAATATAAAACAAACATCAGCTAGAATGGAAGAAATGCTTGTCAATTCAGAAAATAAACGATATTATTTTGAGTTATTTGTAAATGCTACAAATTCTAACTTTACGGAGATTGAACGTATAAATAATGAACAAGGTCGTGGAATTTCTGTAGGATTATTAAGCAATGTTAGTTCTAATATTTATAAAGATTTTAACTCGAAAGAATTGTATGAGAACAATAAAATGAAACCTAAACTATTCATCAAAGATTCTATCCAGACCTTTCCTTGGGTGTTAAGTAAAGAAGAGTCAACAATTTTAGGTAACAAAGTCAGAAAAGCAACATATACAAATCTAACACAGACAGTAGAAGCGTGGTATGCGCCAGATTTGCCTTTTCGAGATGGACCTTCTCGTTTTAATGGATTACCAGGTCTAATTTTAAAAATTAAATTCAAATTACCATTTACAAGTGATATGGATACAAATGTTAGTTTTACGGCAATTGATGTAAAACCATATGCAGGTAAAATAGAATTGCCAAATAAATCGAAGAAAATAACCAAGGAAGAATATGATAAGGAGATTGAGAAATCGATGGGAAAATCTGGAGGAATAATAAATCAAGGCGTAGAGAAAGATTAAGATATTAAAACGAAAAAGGTTAGTGANNTCACTAACCTTTTTCGTTTTATATTTTTTTACTTTTTCCTTCTATATATGTATTGAAATTTTTTCCATCCATCGAAATTTCAAAAGCTGTATTAACTTCTTTATTTTCTAGTAGCGAGTATATCAATCTAAATGTTGGTTGATTGGGTTTTGTTTCACTCAGAAATGTAATTGTTTTTTCGGTATAAGTAATCGAATAATTGATAACATGACCTTCGTTATCAAAATAAATGGCTTTCGATAAATTTTTATTTTCATCTAAATAAACAACCAATAAATCATCATGAATTGTCATTTTTTTAGAATCTCGCGAAGGATATTCGGAATGACTTTTTCTAACAATTACATTTTGATCCAATTGGTATTCAAAAGAAAAAACGCCTTTTCCTTCTCCTGGCTTTCCATTACCAACGCCTTCCCAATTTCCGATTAACCAATTCCAATTTTGATTTGTTTGTGCAAAACCTAAATTAGAAAAAACAAGGAATAGGAGGAACGTTATTATTTTTTGATTGATCATATTAGATTTTATAGACTTCATTAACATTGATTTGAGTTGTAAATAAACCATAATTTACAAAAACAATTTCCTTTTTTATTTTATCAATTGTTCCAACACTCGACGAACCATGAATTTTGACGCGATCACCAACTTTTAACGCATCAATTTTCTTTTGCGTAGCTGCTTTTTCTTTCTTTTCGATCACATGTTTTTGTTGAGAAATTGTTTCAGAATTTTCTTTTAATTCACGCTTAACTTCTTTCTCTACAATTTTTTCGATTTTCTTTAATTGTTGAACTTCTTTCGTTTTTTTCGAATTTTCCATTTCAATTAATTTCAAGAAATTCGAAATCATTTGTTTTTTATTTTTCGTTTTCAAGTAAGAATCCGCCATGTCTGAAATACGTTCACCAAGTTTCAAACGTTTTTGTTCACGATCATATAATTGCTGAAAATCATATAGTTTTTGTTGAATTTTTTCGTTCGTTTGCTCTAATTTTTCATTATGTTCAATATTCGTTTCGCGCAACTCTTCAACATGATCTTTTGTTTTCTGAATTTCAAATTTCTCTTGTTGAAGTTTTAATATAGTTTTATCCAAACTCACTTTTTCACTTTCAACTTTTTTCTTTGCGCGATTAATCAAACGAAACGGAATTTTATTTTTCTCTGCAACTTCAAAAGTAAACGAACTTCCGGCTTGTCCAATTTCCAAACGGTAAAGTGGTTCCAATGTTTTTTTATCAAACAACATACAAGCATTTATCGCTTCTGGCAAACTTTCTGCGCTCAATTTGATATTTGTATAATGCGTTGTAAAAACACCGAAAGAATTGCGTTCATAAAACTCTTCAAAGAAAACTTCCGCCAAAGCTCCACCTAATTCAGGATCAGAACCTGTACCAAATTCATCAACTAACAACAATGTTTTATCATCAGCATTTTTCAAAAAATACGACATTTGTTTTAGACGATAACTGTAGGTTGATAAATGATTTTCAATGGATTGATTATCTCCAATATCTGTAAAAATTTGATTAAAAAATCCAAATTGACTTTCATCTTTTACAGGAACTAAAACACCACTCTGAATCATAATTTGAAGTAAACCAATCGTTTTTAACGTAATTGATTTTCCTCCAGCATTTGGACCAGAAATAATGATAATACGACAATCTTCGTTAATTTCTAAACTCTGCGGAATCGTTTTTTGAGCTTTTCTTTTATTGTTTAAAAATAAAACAGGATGATAAGCATCGACTAATTTGATAATTCGATTCTCAGAAAGTTGAGGTAAAATTCCATTAATCAAAAAAGCATAATTTGCTTTCGCTTGTGTAAAATCGATGTACTCTAAAAATGTTTGATATTCTTCAAGTTTTGGTTTGTATTCCGCAATTTGAGCAGTTAAATCTAACAAAATCTGAATAACCAAATGTTTTTCTTCTTCTTTCAATTCTTCCCATTCGCGACGAGGATTTTGTACACTTTCTGGCTCAATAAACGTAATCGATCCAGTTTTTGAAGTACCTAAAAATTGTCCTTTCACACGTTTTCTCAAAGCTGATTTAACAGCTAAAACGCGACGATTTCCAACGACAGATTCGCGAATGTCATCCAAATAATCCGAATGATAAGACATTGATTTATTGAATAATTCGGTAATTCGGCCATTTAAATGACGCAAACGATCGCGCACAATTTTCAGCTCTGGGCTTGCGTCGTCTTTGATTTCTCCAAATTTATTGAATACTTGATCGATTAATTTTACGATATTTTTTTCGTAAGTAATCGTTGAAGCTTTTTCAAACAAAACAGGTGCATATTCGTTGAAAGCTGTCAAATATTTCAAGATTTCTTTCACTTGAAGCGTATTTGCCTTGATTTTGAAGAATTCTTCTGCAGGCAAATAATAGTTTTCGATTTCTAATCGGCTTAAATTTTCATCTAAAATATAATATTCTGAAAACGGAAAACGATTTCCCGTCTCGAAACTTGTTAAATATTCGTTTGTCGTTTGTAGATCTTGTACTAAAAGTTGATGATCTTGGTAAGGTTTTAAGTTAAAAATAAACGCTTCAACCTTTTCTGTATAAGCAAATTCAGCGATTTCTTTCTGAACCGCATTAAATTCTAAATCTTTTAAAGTTTGTTCTGATATTTGCATTAACGCAAAATTACGGATAAATTCTTTAGTTAGAAATAAATGACAGATAATACTATTTACATATAGATTTAATAATTTATTAAATCTATAATTTATATTTTGATGGATATTGATTTTTATATTTATGGAATGAAGAGATTAACAGTATTTTGTGGGTNNTCGAGTAATGGCTCAAATAAGATTTTTAAAGAAGAAGCATATAAATTAGGTCAAAAATTAGCAGAAAATAAAATTGAACTTGTTTATGGTGGAGCTAATGTAGGGTTAATGGGCGTAATAGCAGATTCAGTTTTAGAAAATAGAGGTGTAGCTATTGGAGTTTTACCAAACTTTTTGAAGAAAGTTGAAGTTGAGTATAAAGGATTAAGTGAACTTATTTTAGTAGATTCTATGCATGAACGTAAGGCGAAAATGAATGAACTTTCTGATGGTGTTATAACTTTACCTGGAGGTTTTGGTACACTTGAAGAGTTTTTCGAAATGTTGACATGGGCTCAATTAGGATTACATAAAAAACCAATTGCTATTTACAATATAGATGGTTTTTTTGATGATCTTTTACTTTTTATTAAAAGTATGGTTACCAAAGGTTTTCTGAAACAAGAAAATTATGATATGCTAATTGTTAGTGATAATCTAGATCTTTTATTTGAGAAATTAAAAAATTATAAAGCTCCTACAGTTGGTAAATGGATAAATGAATCTCAGATTTAGTTTGAAAAATTACTCCAGCAAGTATAAAAAGAATAATTTTGTTTCCATAAAAGAATAATATGGATGTGAAATTAGATGCTTCTTGGAAAGAAGTTTTAAAGGATGAATTTGAAAAAGATTACTTTAAAATATTGACAGATTTTGTACGAAATGAGTACAAAACAAAAACAATATATCCCCCCGCATCCAAAATATTTTCTGCATTTGATTATACACCTTTTAATGATGTTAAAGTTGTTTTAATTGGTCAAGATCCTTATCATGGGATTGGACAAGCAAATGGTTTGTCTTTTTCGGTTGCCGATGGAATTAAATTACCTCCAAGTTTGCAGAATATTTATAAAGAGTTAAATGATGATTTAGGAATAGGAGTTTCGACTTCAGGAAATTTGGAAACATGGGCTAAACAAGGTGTATTATTATTAAATGCAACTTTGACGGTTGAAGCTTCTAAGGCAGGTTCGCACCAGAAAAAAGGTTGGGAAATATTTACAGATGCTGTAATACAGAAGCTTTCTGATCAAAAAGAAAACCTTGTTTTTATACTTTGGGGAGCTTATGCTCAAAAAAAAGGAGCAAAAATTGACCGAAATAAACACTTTGTAATAGAATCTGCTCATCCTTCTCCATTAGGAGCTTACAGAGGTTTTTGGGGGAGTAAACCTTTTTCGAAAACAAATGATTTTTTGAAAAGTAAGAACTTACAACCTATAAATTGGGAAATCAAAAACAAATAATTTACATCGTCATAATTTTTTGTAAATAAGAATTAAAAGCTGTTGGATTGTTTACATTTATATACGGAACTTTTTCGGTTATTTTATCTTTTAGAACAGCATATGTTGCCACAAAAATGGTAATGTTTGGAAGATTTTTCTTGATTGATTCGAGATAAATTTCAAGAGAAGAAGAGTCATAGTTTTTAGAGATATAAATAAAAATATGTGTAATTTGAGTATTTTCAATACATTCTAAAATAGAATTTAAACTTTGATTTTCGCCTAAATAAATTCCTTTTTCGTTATTAATTTTTAAAAGAAGATAAGTATAAATTAATTCTAAATCTTCATTTTCTTTTTCAGGTAAAAATAAAAGCCATTTACGAGAATTTTGATCTGAATATGGAATTGATTTAATCAAATAAAAAAGATGTTTTCTAATTAGATTTTTAGAAAAAGAAATAACCGATTCTTGAATAGTATACTTTTCTAGAATGATAGACATTTTACTTAAAAAAGGGAAAACTATATCTATACAACATTTTTCGATTCCAATTTTATTGAAACAAAGTGTAAGAATTGTGTCAAAAAAACGTGTATCATATGAAAAACAAGAACAGATTAATAACTCAATAATTGGTTCATAACTTTTGTATTTCTGGATATAATTTTGAATTTCAAATTCGGATAAAACTTGTATTTCAGAAAGTGATTTTACACTTAAATTTTCTACTGTATTTTTTTTGTTTGATTCACTTAAAAAAGAAATAATAATTAATTTTTTTAAGTGATCATGATTAAATAGTGAATTTTTATCAATCTTATCTTCGTTAAACAAATTGAACTTTTTATTCCATAAAATAATCATTTGTTCATCTAGTCTTGACAGGTCTGATAGATTTTTTAGAGAATAAGTATTCATAAGTAGAATTCTAAATAGTTCTCTTTAAAGTTAATAATATATTGTAAATAAATCAATATAAACTATGGTGATTTATTAATAAAACTTCAATATTTTACTGAATATGATAATTTCATCTGTACTAAAAACATTGAAATTTATGTTATCTTAGCAAGAGTCATAAAAATCAAAATCACAAATAAATGTCACAAATTACTCAAGAAGAAAAGAAAGAAAAGTTTGTACATCCAATACAAGAAGTATACACTCCCAAAAATAAAGTGCGAATTGTAACCGCAGCGGCTTTGTTTGATGGGCACGATGCGTCGATCAATATTATGCGCCGTATCATTCAGGCAACGGGTTGCGAGGTAATCCATTTAGGTCACGATAAATCTGTTGAAGATGTTGTAAATACAGCGATTCAGGAAGATGCAAATGCAATTGCAATGACATCTTACCAAGGAGGGCACAACGAATATTTCAAATATATGTACGATTTGCTTCAAGAAAAAGGAGCAGGTCACATCCGCATTGTAGGTGGAGGTGGAGGTGTAATTTTGCCGTCAGAGATTAAAGAATTGATGGATTATGGAATTACACGTTTATACTCTCCTGATGATGGTAGAGAATTAGGTTTGCAAGGAATGATTAATGATATGGTAGAGAAAGCAGATTTTCCGACAGGGGCATTAGAATTACCAGAAGGAAAAGATGTGTATCAATCATTAGAAGATAAAGACATCACGACGATTGCGCGATTAATTTCGTTGGCTGAAAATCGTGAAGAAGACTTTTTAAAAGCATTTGATTTCGATAAAGTAGCTGATAAATCTGCACCAGTTTTAGGAATTACGGGAACAGGTGGAGCAGGAAAATCGTCGATGGTTGATGAATTAGTTCGTCGTTTCTTGATTGATTTTCCTGAAAAATCAATTGCCTTGGTTTCTGTTGATCCATCAAAAAAGAAAACAGGTGGCGCTTTGTTAGGCGATCGTATTCGTATGAATTCTATCAACAATCCTCGTGTTTATATGCGTTCGTTGGCTACTCGTCAATCAAATTTAGCGTTATCTAAATATGTAGAGGAAGCAATTCAGGTGTTGAAAGCAGCGAAATATGATTTGATTATTTTAGAAACTTCTGGAATTGGTCAGTCAGATACCGAAATTTTAGATCATTCTGATGCTTCATTGTACATTATGACACCGGAATTTGGTGCTGCAACGCAATTGGAAAAGATTGATATGTTAGATTTCGCTGACATTGTTGCGATTAACAAATTCGATAAACGTGGTGCTTTAGATGCGTTGCGCGATGTAAAAAAACAATATCAACGTAATCATAATTTGTGGGATGTAAATCCTGATGAAATGCCAGTTTTTGGTACAATTGCTTCTCAATTTAACGATCCAGGAACCAATCAATTATACAAATCAATCATTGATAAAGTTGTTGAAAAAACAGGTGCCGATTTGAAATCATCTTTTCAAATTACAAAAGAAATGTCTGAAAAGATTTTTGTTATTCCACCTTCAAGAACGCGCTATTTGTCTGAGATTTCAGAGAATAATCGTGGATATGATGTGCGTGCAAATGCGCAGAGAGATGTTGCTCAAAAACTATATGGTTTCTTTAAAACAATTGAAACACTTTCTGGAAAAACGCCAACGATTTCTCAACACGGGATTGATATTTCTGGAACTGATAATGCTGATTTGGTTAAAGTTCTTTTAGCTGAATTTGATAAATTAAAAATGAATTTAGATCCTTTCAACTGGGAAGTAATTACGACTTGGGATGAAAAGGTAAATAAATATAAAAATCCAGTTTATACATTTAAAGTGCGTGATAAAGAAATTAAAATTCAGACACATTCTGAGTCTTTATCACACTTACAAATTCCAAAAATTGCGTTGCCAAAGTACGAAGCTTGGGGCGATATTTTACGTTGGGTTTTACAAGAAAATGTACCGGGAGAGTTTCCATTTACTTCAGGATTATATCCTTTCAAACGTGAAGGCGAAGATCCAACGCGTATGTTTGCTGGTGAAGGTGGTCCGGAAAGAACCAATCGTCGTTTCCATTATGTATCGAAAGGAATGCCTGCAAAGCGTTTGTCTACAGCGTTTGATTCGGTAACATTGTATGGAAATGATCCTGGTCATCGTCCTGATATTTACGGAAAAATCGGTAATGCCGGAGTTTCGATTTGTTGTTTAGATGATGCGAAGAAATTATATTCTGGTTTCGATTTATCGCATCCAGCAACTTCGGTTTCGATGACGATTAATGGACCAGCACCTATGTTGTTAGGTTTCTTTATGAATGCCGCGATTGATCAAAATTGTGAGAAATACATCAAAGAAAATGGTTTAGAAGCTGAAATTGAAGCAAAAATCAAAGCTATTTATGAAGATAAAGGTTTGGAAAGACCTCGTTATAATGGCGATTTACCAGAAGGAAATGATGGTTTAGGATTGATGCTTTTAGGTGTAACGGGAGATCAAGTTTTACCTGCGGATGTGTATGCTGAAATTAAGAAAAATACGTTAGCTCAAGTTCGTGGAACGGTTCAGGCAGATATTTTAAAAGAAGATCAAGCACAAAATACGTGTATTTTCTCAACTGAATTTGCGTTGCGTTTAATGGGTGATGTGCAAGAGTATTTCATCAACCAAAATGTACGTAATTTCTATTCGGTTTCTATTTCGGGTTACCATATTGCAGAGGCAGGAGCGAATCCTATTACGCAGTTAGCTTTTACGTTAGCAAACGGATTTACGTATGTTGAGTATTATTTATCTCGCGGAATGGATATCAATGCGTTTGGGCCAAACTTATCGTTTTTCTTCTCGAATGGTATCGATCCAGAATATTCAGTAATAGGTCGTGTAGCACGTAAAATTTGGGCAAAAGCCTTAAAGAATAAATACGGAGCTAATGAGCGTGCGCAAATGTTGAAATACCACATTCAAACTTCGGGTCGTTCGTTACACGCACAAGAAATTGACTTCAATGATATTCGTACAACGTTACAAGCTTTATATGCAATTTACGACAACTGTAACTCTTTGCATACCAATGCGTATGATGAAGCAATTACAACGCCAACAGAAGAATCTGTACGTCGTGCAATGGCTATTCAGTTGATTATCAACAAAGAATTAGGTTTAGCAAAAAACGAAAATCCAATTCAAGGTTCGTTTATAATAGAAGAATTAACAGATTTAGTAGAAGAAGCAGTTTTACAAGAATTTGATCGTATTACAGAGCGTGGGGGTGTTTTAGGAGCGATGGAAACGATGTATCAACGTTCTAAAATTCAGGAAGAATCATTATATTACGAAACATTGAAACACAACGGAACGTTCCCAATTATTGGTGTAAATACGTTCTTAAGTTCAAAAGGTTCGCCAACCGTGGTGCCTGCGGAGGTGATTCGTGCGACTGAGGAAGAAAAACAGTTCCAAATTCACACCAAAGAAAATTTGAATAAAATTAATGAACAACAAGCTGAAAGTGCATTAGAAACTGCGCAACAAGCAGCTGTTAACAATCAAAATATTTTTGAAGTGTTGATGGAAGCTACCAAAGTTTGTTCGTTAGGACAAATTACTTCTGCCTTGTTCGAAGTAGGTGGACAGTATCGTAGAAATATGTAAGAAATATAGTTATAATATTGTTTTAAGCCTTGTCGAAAGACAAGGCTTATTTATTTTTAATTAATTTGTAAATTTCAAACATGAAAGATTTCCTACTCAAAAAAGATATACAAATTTCTGCAAAACGATATTTTATCGATGCAATGGGCGCAATGGCTTATGGTTTATTTGCAACTTTATTGGTTGGTACAATTTTGAAAACCATTGGTGAAGAATTAAATGTTTCTTTTTTAACTGATATTGTTTGGCCAGTTGCAAATCAAGCGACAGGACCTGCGATTGCATTGGCGATTGCTTATAGTTTACGAGCACCTCAATTGGTGTTATTTTCGTCAGCAGTTGTAGGAATTGCAGCGTATCAATTAGGTGGGCCTTTAGGCGTTTTCATCGCGACAATTGTAGCGGTTGAGGTAGGAAAAATGGTTGCAGGCGAAACCCGAATAGATATTGTCATTACACCGATTATTACTGTTTTGGTTGGAGTAATTTTAGCACAAATCATTGGTCCTTCTGTTCAACAAATGATGAAATGGATTGGTGAAATAATTATGCTATCAACCGATTCAAATCCTTTGATAATGGGAATTGTAATTGCTGTAATTGTTGGTATGGTTTTGACTTTGCCAATTTCATCGGCTGCTCTGTGTCTAATGTTAGAATTAGATGGTTTAGCTGCTGGTGCTGCAACAATAGGTTGTTGTGCGCAAATGATTGGGTTTGCAACAATCAGTTTTAAAGATAATGGTTTGAAAGGTGTTTTAGCGCAAGGATTAGGAACAAGTATGCTGCAAGTACCTAATATTTATAAAAATTGGAAAATTTGGATTCCGCCAACTTTGGCTTCAGCTATTATTGGTCCAATTGCAATTATTTATTTCAATATGGAAAATACAGCTTTAGAATCGGGGATGGGTTCTTGCGGTTTAGTTGGTCAAATAGGAACTTTCAATGCTATGAAATCGAAATACGATACATCATATATATTAACGTCAATCTTGATTTTGCAAATCATTGCTCCAGCAATTATTTCATATTTAATTTACATTTTTATGAAAAAGAAAAACTGGATAAAAGACGGTGATATNNGGTTAAACATTAAAATAATAAAGAATCCCTTTCTTTAATAATACAATTAAGAAAGAGATTCTAACTATTAAAGACATAATAAATGAAAAGATTTTTACTGCTTTTTGATAATTGTATTGTTGTTTCCCTCAATTATTTGAGGTAATTTACCATTTTTAGATAAAGCTTTACGATAATATAATGTATTTCCTTCGCCAGCTAATTCAGCAGAAGTTAATCCATTAACAGATATTGTATTATTTGTTCCCATGATCTCAACTTTAGTACAATCTCCTTTCAAATTGATCACATGTCCACTTCCACCAACTTCTACTTTTTGTCCCTTACAATCTAACGTTAGTTTTTTATTATTTCCATCAATTTCTATCTGTGCAAAAGAAAGGTGACTAATAAATAACATCGTAACAGCACATAATAATTTATTCATTTTCATTGTGATTTATTTTTTGGTTACTTTTTAGAAATCAAGAATCGTGCACTTTCAATTAATAAAATCTAACTTTACAAAAATTTAACAGAATGACTTTAGTTGAGCTAAAACAATTGTTTTTAGATAAATTGGAATTACTATATGATAAAGAAGAAGCTTCTCATATTTTCATGATTTATGTAGAAGATAAGTTGAATCTTGATTTATCTAGCCAAGTTGAAATTGAATTAACGACTGAAATTTTATCCGATATAGAACAATTAAAAAAAGGTCAACCGATACAGCATATTACTGGAAAAGCTTTTTTCTATAATGATTTCTTTTTTGTAAATGAGAATACATTAATTCCTCGTCCTGAAACGGAAGAATTGGTCGAATTAATTAGAAATGATTATGCTCAAAATCAAGATATTTCTATGATTGATTTAGGGACAGGAACAGGATGTATTCCTATTTCGTTGGCAAAATTATTTCCAAATGCAAAATTTTCTGCATTAGATATTTCTGAAAATGCTTTGAAAATAGCACAATTAAATGCTGAAACTTTAAAAGTTAATATAAATTTTTATCAGAATAATTTACTGGAGGACATTCAATTAAACCAGAAATTTGATGTGATTATTTCAAATCCTCCTTATATCCGAAATCTTGAAAAAGAAGAAATGCATCAAAATGTTTTAAATTTTGAACCTCATTTGGCGCTTTTTGTTGAAAATGATGATGCTTTAATTTTTTATGAAAGAGTAATAGATTTTGCTAAAAATCATTTGAAAGAGAATGGAAAAATTTATTGCGAAATCAATCAATATTTGGGAGAAGAAACAAAACAATTATTCCAAAAGTTTTATCAAAATGTAATTATTCACAAAGATATTTCTGGAAATGATCGTATGTTAAGTGCTTCTAATCAATAATTATTTATAAAAATCTTGTTTTATTTTCTGAAAAGATTTAATTTTAATTCAATAATCGTTCGCAATTTGGTATTAAAATTGTTAGAATTGATTCTATTATTAAAACAATTAAATAAACAACTATGAAAAAATTATTTGTATTANNAAAAGCGAAAGTAGATGAAGCAAAAAAAGCTTTAGATGAAGCAAAAGCGAAAGGTGATAAAGCTGCAACAGAAGCTGCACAAAAAGCTTATGACGATGCTAATAAAGCGTGGATTGATGCAAAAGCTGCTGTAAATAATGCTGCTCAAGATGTAAAAGATGGAGTGAATAATGCAGTAGATAAAGTAGATGCAAAAGCTTCGCAAGCGAAAGAAGATATCAATACAGCTGCAAAAGATGCAAAAGCTGATATTAATGCGGCAGCAAAAGATGTGAAAGCAGAAGCGAAAGAAGCTGGAGAAAAAGCAAAAGAAGGATATAACAATACGTTAGATAAATTAAAAGCGAAATAATTTCAAAATAATTATTGCTAACTTAGCCTTGAGAAATCTCAAGGCTATTTTTTTATGTTAAATTTTAGAGAAGCAACAAAGACAGATGCGTTATCAATTGCAAAATTGATGATGTTAGCAATGGATAAAATCGTTTATGATTTTATCGGAAAAACAGATTATGAAGAAGGAGTTAACTTCTTGAAAAAATTAATTGAACAAGAAGAAAATCAATATAGTTATCAAAATACAGTTGTTGTAGAATATGATAAGCAATTTGCTGGAACAACAACTTTTTATGATGGAGGAAAATTAGAAGAACTTCGAAAACCTGTTTTAGAATTATTGAAAAATGATTATAACCAAATTATTCATCCGCAAGATGAAACACAAGTAGGTGAAATATATATTGATACCATTGCAGTTTCCGAAGATTTTAGAGGAAAAGGAATAGGTTCTAAAATATTGGATTATTTGATTGATAAAATAGGAAATAAGCAAGGTAAAACTTTAGGTTTATTGGTTGACTTTACAAACCCGAATGCAAAGAAATTGTACGAAAGAAAAGGTTTTGAAGTGGTAGGAGAAAAAATGTTGATGAACGAAAATCATGAACATATGCAATACAAACCAAAATAATAGATAATAAAAAAGAGCTTTTTTCAAAGCTCTTTTTTTATTTCATTACCCCTAATTGAGTTAAGATTTTTTCTTCGTACGGATCGATTGTAAATTGTTCAAATTTTACAAAATCTTTTCCATCTTTTAAGTAACCTAATTGATAATTTTGACGAATAACAGCTTGATTTTCGAAACTTTCTAAAATTGGTAATTCAGAAATTGGATTTAAAATTAGTTCGTTTTTGGTAGAAATTAAACCAAAATGCATCAAATAATTCTCTTTTGATAAGAAATATGGAAAATAAGCTAATACATCTGGACGCTCAACTTTTAGTGAAGTAGCTTCTCCAAAAGTGGCAAAATTTTGATCGACAGGTGTTAAATATTCGTATTGATAAGCTATAATCAACTGATTATTTTTATTAATCATTCCCCATTTTCCTTCTTTTTCAACTCCAGCCAAACCAGCTCTAAAATCTGTACAACCATCATATTCGAACGGGATCACAACTTGATTTAATAAATCAATAAAACCCCATTTTCCGTCTTTTTTTACAGCACAAATATTCTCAATAAAATCACTCGTTAAATCATATTCGAACGGAATCAAAATTTGGTTAGATTTTGTGATAATTCCCCACTTATTTTCTTTTTGCGCGCTGTAGGCATTAACAGTTGTGAGCACAAGTTTTTGATATTCGAATGGAATAATTACATTTCCTTCTTTATCTATTAAACCAAATTGATTATCAATAGATATTGGTGCCAAATTGTTGCGATCGAAAACAGTTAATTCTTCAAATGTCGTTGTTTCCTTGTGAACAAAATCGTCAAATTGGTCGGTATCTTTTGGTGATATTTTAGTCATAATTCTATAATTCGATGCAAAATTAATTATTCAAAAATTAATAGTTTATATATAAATTTTAAAATATCCGATTTTAAACACTTTTTGTAAATTTAATTCTTATTTTTGTGAGAAAGCTTAAAGTATAACCTATGAATATTTTTACTAAACTATTTTTAACCACAACTGTTATGGCGAGTAGTTTTGCTGCTGCTCAACAAGATAGTATAAACATTACTAATTTACCAACTACAATTAATAAAGATTATTCTTTTGAAGGAATATGGAAAATTTCTAACGACGGAAATACATCTAACTATAAAATTTCTGGAGGAAAATTGACAAATTATTCTAACAAAACAAGTCAGACTTTATTTCTTGATTTATATTTTGCTCCATCAAAAACATCTGTAGATTTATATAATTTACCGAATAAAATCAATACAAATGCACAATTAGGGAATTTAGAAGGTAACGGAACTAGTTTCAATAATGTGATTGTAACATTCAAAGGGGCTGATGTACAAGCTTTATCGCAAGGAGAATATACACCAATTTTATTATTGAAAGAAAAAGAATCTGGTTCTATTTTGAACTATAAAGTACTAAGCAATAAAATTTCATTAGAATCTAATAATATATTGATAGATAAAGTTATACAAAATGTTGAATTACCAAAAGTAACAGAAGATAATACTTTGGCTTCAACAAAGGATATAGATGCCACTTTATCTGATATCTATACCCCTGTAGAAAGCTCTTTAGATATTGAAAATGCCAATAAAAAATTAAAATTAGCAGGTATTTGGAAATTAGAAATTGATTTTAATACTTTGATGGTAACTGTTAACGGTATCAATAATTCAATTCAAAATTTAAACTCTAAACCGACAAATAAATTAAAGCTATTGGTTTATTTTTCAAAACAAAATATAGTTAATGAAAAAGAAATTGATGGATTTGAATTATTAAATTTTGATGTCTATCCAGTTTCAGGAAATACCAAAGCTGAAAAATTAAGTTTTACTTCTAATATAACGAAACTAATACCTGCTGGTGAATATTATCCTATTTTAGTTCTTACAGAGAAAAATGATGAAGGAAACTACATTATAAAATCTACATTAGGGTTAGGTGAAAAATATATTTGGAAATAACTTATATGATTATTTTGAAAAAGGCTNNAATTAATTTTAAGCCTTTTTTATTATATTATTTCTCATTAAAGTTCCACATGAATATCTTTCGTAGTGGCTTCTTTTTGAGAAGTTTTATATTTTGTATCATAGTTCCAAATAATTTTATCTGAAATGATTTTTCTTTTAAGATTAGTTTCTGCATTATATTCAGAAAAGAATGATTTTGTAATCTTTGAACTTTTTCGCAATTTCATTCGCCAGATTTTCAACACCTTATTTATTTGTCAAAGTTCGATTACGTTATTATACCATCCAAAATAATGATGAATATCTTGTATAAAACTAGCTCTAACTTGATTAGTTTGCTTATCAGTCGCATTCCAAGTATGTGGAGTGAATTGTATTAAAATATTGAATTGTAATTATTTAAATTGTTTTTAAATTGTCTTTTCATGAAACACTAATAGGAGTTAAAGTTTACAATTTTTTCGTAGTAGCTGGTTGTAAATTGAGAATGGTAAAATAGTTATTTCAAAAATGTAGACAAAAAGAAAGCCACTCAATTTGAGTGGCTTTTCTACTTATTTTGAATAGATAAATTATTTATCTAAAACTTCCATATCAAAATATAAAGTTGCATTTGGTGGTACAACACCTCCAGCACCTCTTGATCCGTAACCTAATTCAGCAGGGATAATTAAGAAAACTTTAGAACCTCTGTTGAACATTGTTAATGCTTCCATCCAACCTTGGATTAATCCTGTTACACCAACTGTAGCGTCTAATGGTTGATTGCGATCGTAAGAAGAATCTAATTTTTCACCATCGTTTAAACGTAAAGTATAATGTACTTGAATTGGATCTCCTTGAACTGGTTTTGCTCCGTTACCTTCTTCTAAAATTACATATTTTAATCCAGAAGGAGTTGATTGAGCTTTTGCTTCTAATTCTTTTTGACGAGCAATTTCTGCATCTTTTTCAGCTTTTGCTTTCGCTTCAGCTTCAGCTTGTTTTTTTGCGTGATTTGCTTTTGCAGCTTCAAATGCTTCAGCTCCGTTGTATTTAGCATATTTATCACCTTTACGAGCGATTTCTACTTTCTCAATTACAACTGGAACAACTGGTTTATCACTTGGCGTTTTTTCTACATTTGCAATAGAATCAACTACATCTAAACCTTCTACAACTTGTCCGAAAATAGTGTGACGTCCGTCTAACCATGGTGTAGGAACTTCTGTGATGAAGAATTGAGAACCGTTTGTAGCTGGTCCTGAATTTGCCATAGATAAAACACCTTTTTTATCGTGTTTTAAAGTTGGTTCAAACTCATCTTCGAAATCGTAACCAGGTCCACCTGTACCAATTCCGTCTGGATCTCCACCTTGAATCATGAAATCTTTGATCACACGGTGAAAAATGATTCCATCATAAAAAGGAACTCCTTTTGCTTTTGCTTTATTTTCTTTTGTACCTTCTGCTAATCCAACAAAGTTAGCAACCGTCATTGGCGCTTCTTCTTCGTATAATTTGATTGTCATTGCACCATGATTTGTTGTCATTTTTGCATACAATCCGTCTTCTAAACTTTTAAATTCTTCTTTACTCATCGATTTTGGAATTTTAACGCCACAACTAACAAGGGTAGTGATGACAGTTAAGATTAATAATATTTTTCTCATTTTAACTTTACAGTCTTTGTGTTTATTAGTGTTTTTTTATTTTCAAAACTTTTACATCCATAATAATAGGCGAGTCTGGCGCAATTTTTTGCGTATCGCCATAACCTCCATAAGCTAAAAACGAAGGTAACAATAATTTAGCAGTTTCACCTTCAGGAATTAATTGTAAACCAGCTTGTAAACCTCTCACAATATCAGCTTTTCCTAAAATTATTTTCTGAATTTTATTATCGTTAAACGAATATAAAATGTTGTTTTCGATATCAGTTACTTGATATTCAAATTCGATATAATCTCCATTATTAGCTGTTTGAGCTGTTCGTTGACCACTATTCGAAATCCAAAAACCCGAACTCGTTTTAACAAATTTTAGGTCAGATGTTTTCATATAATCATCAAACCATTGCAATTCTTCTTGATGCAATAATTTTCCACGCTCTTGCGAACGTTTCATAAAATCATCATTAGAATATGAAACGGGATATTGTATCACTTTTTGATCACAACTCATTAACGCAAAAACAGCGAAAGTGAATAAAATAACTTTTTTCATTAGATAACGATACTAGCTAATTTTTCTTGATATTCTGGTAAAAGTGATTGGAAATAAGCAATTGTTTCTTCCATATTCATATCCGAACGACCTCCAGCCGCATTCATATGACCACCGCCATTAAAATGTTTGCGAGAAAATTCATTCACATCAAAATCACCTTTAGAACGTAACGAAATTTTAATGAAATTATGATGTGTATCTTCAATAAAAATTACAGAAAAGATAAAATTCTCTACACTCAAACCATAATTTACAAAACCTTCTGTATCTCCTTTTTGAAAACCATTTGCTAATAAATCTTCGCGTTTTAAGAACATGAAAGCTGTACGATGTTCTGGTAAAAAAGTTAGATTATTTAGGGTTAATGATAACAATTTTAAACGTCCTTGCGTTTGCGAATCGTTAACATACGAAGTCACTTTGTCAACTTCTACACCTTTATCAATCAATTCTGCCACAATTCTGTGCGTATCTGCCGATGTATTACGAAAACGGAATCCACCTGTATCCGTCATTATTCCAGTATAAATACATTCAGCAATGCCTTTGTCAATTTTATCCAAATCATTCATCGCTTCGATAAAATTATAAACCATTTGACAAGTCGCTGGCATTTCGATATCCGAATACATAAAATCAAATGTATCTGGTTCGCGGTGATGATCGATTAATATTTTTGGCGCTTTCGAACGTTCAACCCAGTTTCCTAAGTCATCAATTCGTTTTACAGTATTAAAATCTAAGATAAAAATCAACTCAGCTTGATGTATAATTGCTTCGGCAACTTTTGGTCGGTAATCTGCAATTACAATATCTTTTGCTGAAGGCATCCATTTTAGGAACTTCGGAAAATCGTTTGGTGAAACAATGTTACACGTGTGTCCCAATTTATTCAAATAATGATACATCGCCAATGTAGAACCTATCGCATCTCCATCAGGATTTTTGTGCGGTAGAATTGCAATTTTCTTTGGTGTTGATTTTAAAAGAGTTTTTAACTCTTCGAAATTTGTCATTTGCATAGTTGCAAAGATAAACAAACAACTGATATTGTAAATTGCTTTGAAGAAGAAAACTGCAAAATTTAAATGAATTATTTATTTTCAATGTGCATATTTTGTTGATGAATTGTTATAATTCCGTTTTATGATTATTAAAAATAAAATCAGAATAATAAAAAAATGTAAAACAAATATTAATTCGATTATATTTGTTGATATAACTTATAATCAACTATATAATAAATCTAATTATGAAAAAGACTACTTTTTTAGCAATCCTATTAGGAGGGATTGCTTTTGGACAAGAGTTTTTACAACCATCAGATGCATTTTCGCATAAAGAAATTGTTTATTTAACATTAGCAGATGGTACAGAATTACAAGGAACTGTAGATGATATTGACCGAAAAAAAGGTTTGATAGAGGAAATTGTAATTAAAGATGGTAATAATAAAAAGATAAAACTGAAGCCCGAACAAGTTAAATCGATGTATTTGATGCCAACAAAGTTGAATAAACTTACAAAAATGTCAGAAGCATTACATGAAGTGAATAATTATGCAGATAAAAGATTGAATAATGCCTTGACTGGTCAAGGATATGTTTATTTTGAGAATGTTCCTGTTATGGTTAAGAAAAAAAGAACGAATATGTTAATGCAACTTCTAAATCCAGATTTCAGTTCTACAATCAAAGTATATCATGATCCTTATGCAGGTGAAACGACTTCTTTAGGTTTTGGAGGTATTAAAGTTGCTGGATGAATTGATAAATCTTATTATATTTCAAAAGATGGAGAAACAGCGTATAAAATAGAGAAGTCTGATTACAAAGACGCTTTTATTCCAATGTATCAGTCATGTCAAACGTTAGTAGATAAATATAAAAGTGATATTTCTTGGAGAGATTTAGAGAAACATGTATATGAATTTTCTACAATTTGTCAAGAAAAATAAATTTAAGCATTAACGATAAGATGAATTCATAAAAACAAGAAAACCTCCAAATTTGGAGGTTTTCTTGTTTTTATGAAACGTTATAATTTATAAATCTCTTTTCTTGATAATTAATAAGGATAAACCAAGAAATAAAATGATGTAGAAAACATTTGCAGCAAAATATTCCCATTGTAAATGATCCGCAACAAATAATTTTCCTTCCATAATCGCTTTTTGTATATCTACAGAAGGATAATCAACTATTTTTCCGTTTGAGTTTAGTGGTAAATAATTAGTTAAGATTTTAATTTCTTCAGGATTTTTTGGAGGATTTTTACCAAAACGCACTAAAAATTCAACAACTTTAGCAACAGATTCTATAATATTCAAAACAATTAAAGATAAAATCGCAAAAGCACTTTTCTTTAATAAAAATGATAAAAACATGGCGAAAACAATGTAAGCGAAGATTTCGACGAAATATCCACCTAAGAATTCAATTCCGTTTACAAAATCAAATTTTTCGCTAAAAATAGAACCTAATGCAAAAACTAAAACGCCAACTAAAAATGTAGAAATCAATGTTATCACAACGTTCATCAAAACTTTAGTGTTAAGAAACTCTGTTTTCGATAAACCATCAATTGTATTTTGTTTGAAAGTTCCGAAAGAATATTCGTTGGTAATATTATTAATGACAATAATAGCTAAAAAGAATTTTCCAAAACCAATTAACCACGTAATATTATGCCAAATTACAGGAAACTCTAATGCTCCCAATTTGATTAAATCAACTTCAATTCCATTCATATTTGGTTTGAAATTTGGCAACGTAATTCCCATTAACAGAATCATCACGAAGTATAAAATAATGAAAATTCGTGTTCCTTTGTTGTAGAATAATTTATTCCATTCTATGCTAAATAATCTTTTCATGTTAGTTCTGTTTTTGGATTAATTGGAAAAATTGTTGTTCTAAAGATTCTTTACGTTTTACCAAATGATTTACGATAATCCCTTGTTCATAAAGCATTTTGTTGATTTCTGCAGGATCTTTTTCTTCTGATAAAACAGCAAAAAGTTTGTTATTCTCTTTGGTAACTTTCGAAACGAATGAGAACGTTTTTAATGTATATTCCAAACTTTCCATATTTTGCGCAGCAACTTCAATGCTTCCAAAACTCGAATTCATTTGATCTACAGAACCCGCATAAAGCATTTTACCTTGATTAAGAACCACCACATGCGAACATACTTTTTCTACTTCGTCCAATAAATGGCTTGCTAAAATAATTGTTGTGCCTTGTTGTGCAATTTTAATAATCAATTCACGAATCTGAATAATTCCTTGCGGATCTAAACCATTTGTAGGTTCGTCTAAAATCAACACTTCAGGATCATTTAACAACGCAGCCGCAATAGCCAAACGTTGCTTCATTCCCAACGAATATTGTTGAAATTTATCTTTTTTACGAGAAAGTAATCCGACTAATTCAAGCTTTTCGTCAATTTTTGCGTAATTAACTTCTTTAATATCCGCAACAATTTCAAGATTTTTTTCTGCTGATAAATAAGGATAGAATTTTGGACTTTCGATAATTGCTCCAATTTTTTTCAACGAATCGTTATCTGGTTCCTTATCGAACCATTTCCATGAACCCGCTGTAGGATTGATCACATTAAGAATCATTCCTAATGTTGTCGATTTTCCACTTCCGTTTGGACCAAGTAATCCATAAACGTTTCCTTTTTCTACCGAAAAAGTGACATTGTTGACCGCTGTAAAACTGCCAAATTTTTTTGTAAGTTGATTAATTTCAAGAACTTTATTCATAGTAGTTGAATTTGTTTTCTTTATATGTAGAGTTTTTCGTTAATTTGTTACAATTTAGAATTAATTTAAATAAAGTAGTTGATCTATTTTAAACATGGGCTTGGCTGTATGCAGAAATTGTTGCAAACATCGAATTCGGAAAGCATCCATGTTCTAAAAATATACGCGTTTACACATATTCTGATGAAACCAACACGATATATTCCGACCCGTGTTATCGAATAATTAAAGCTCAATTTGCAGAATAATTGAGTAGGGAATGAATAGGTTATGTTGCTCCATCACCTTCAAAAGACAAATAAAAGAATGAAAAAGACACTTTTGGCAGCTTTATTATTCGCTGCATCTTATGCACAGGCGCAGACAAACTCGTTGATGAACGGCGAGTTCTGGAAGGGCAAACCTACATTGACCGTTGTTAAAGCAGAAATCAGCAAAGGAAATAGCCCTTCTCAGCCGAATGCGGCATCCTTTGATCCGGTCACTATGGCTATATTAAATGGTGCTCCGACTGATGTCGTCAAATTCATGATCGAACAAGAAGGGAATAGTGTAACCAAGAAGACACATCACAGCCGTAGTTATTTACACTGGGCAGCGTCAAGTGGAAATGCTGAATTGGTCGATTTTTTAATAGCGAAGGGATCTGATGTCAATTACCAAGATAGCCATGGTTACCCAATTGTCGCTTATGCAGCTTCAACAGGAAATACAAATACTGCTGTGTATGATGCCTTGTTTAAAGCAGGTGTGAATCCCAAACAGAAATATGAAGGTGGTGCAACTTTGATGATGCTTGCAGCGTCTGCAGACAAGGACCTGGCATTGACGGATTATTTCATAAAAAAAGGATTATCTATTCAAGATAAAGATGAGTCGGGCCGTACGGTAACGGATTATGCTGCTAAACTTGGAAATACCGCGCTTATGGAGAAATTCATCGCCCGTGGTGTAAAGCCAACCAACAATGCGTTGTTTTTTGCGACTCAAGGTTCTAGACAAGCTTCTAACGGTTTGGCGGTTTATACCTATTTGGTTGAAAAGTTCAAATTGGATCCTAAGGCGGTAAATAAGGAAGGTGCTACGGTACTGCATGCTTTGGTTCGTAGGCCAGATATGGATGTGATCAATTATTTTTTGGATAAAGGTGTAGATGTCGCAAAAGCTGACAACGAAGGAAATACGGCACTTATGGTGGCTGCTAGTGGTAAAGATGCTAAATTGGTCGAGTTGCTGCTTACTAAAGCGAAAAATGTGAATGCTGTAAATGAAAAAGGAGAATCTGCATTGACTAAAGCAATAGCAAATGGAACTCCTGAAGTAGCTGCGGCATTGGTTAAAAATGGAGCCGATACCAAGGTATTGGATAAGGAGGGCAATAACTTAGCGTTCTATTGGTTTAATTCTTACAAGGAATTGCCACAGGGGGGAAGACCAGGTGGTCAGGGAAATGTGTCACAAGGGGATGAGTTTAAAGAAAAATTAGCGATCCTTAAGACGAACGGATTGGACGTTAATGCTCCGCAAAAAAATGGTAGTACATTGTATCATTTGGCAGTAGCCAAAGAGAATGTGAAGCTTATCCAGAAAGCTAGCGAACTTGGAGTAGACATTAACGCACAAGATAAAGAAGGAACGACGGCACTACATAAGGCAGCTCTCCTAGCTAAAGACGATTCCATATTAAAAACATTGGTTTCGCTTGGTGCAAAAAAGGAATTGAAAACAGAATTCGATGAAACAGCTTATGACCTGGCGAAAGAGAACGATTTCTTAGCTAAGTCCAATGTGCAGCTTGACTTTTTGAAATAAGACAACATCGTATTTCAGTGGTATTTCTAATCATATCGATGAAAGATCCCGATAAATAATAGAAATATTGGTAACGTTGAACGGACTACGGATACCTTAAAATTAGATACAATTGAAGATGAATAACATATTTAAAACAACGATAGCCACTCTTTTATTT
Source organism: Empedobacter sp. UBA6745 (assembly GCF_002453775.1). Classification (NCBI taxonomy): domain Bacteria; kingdom Pseudomonadati; phylum Bacteroidota; class Flavobacteriia; order Flavobacteriales; family Weeksellaceae; genus Empedobacter; species Empedobacter sp. UBA6745. Next base: position 3,428 of record NZ_DKHL01000020.1, on the reverse strand, counting down.
TCAATGGCAGCCCTAAGCTCTTTCGCACAGGCAGCTAAATATAAGTGCATGATCCAAATGAATGCCTACGAAGGTGAGAAAGCCTACGTCGTGATTTCACTGATTAATCCTAGTGGAGCTTACGAAAAAACACTCGCCGTATTGGGATCTGATAAGCAATGGTATAATACGATCAAGGAATGGTACAAGTTTCAAAATAAGACCAAAGAGAAGCTAAATGCGGTGACGGGTGCGTCAGTTGGTGGCGGTGACCGTGCCATGCGTACATTGGATATTGACGAATCGAAGTTCAACAAAGGGTATAAACTCCGTTTTGAATCTGCTGTAGAGGAACAAAAATATCATACTGCCGATGTTGAAATCCCTTTAACAAAAGAAGCCATTACCGAAAAAGCGAACGGCAAGGGATACATCAAACTTGTCAAGTTAAATAAAATACAATAAAAGAGGGGTAAAAATGCTGGTATCTATTTGGAGGTATGCACATTTAGCCTTAGCTATTGTTTCTTCTGTCTTTTTACTTTTATTATCGATAACTGGCGTAATATTGGCCGTTGACGCTGTCAACGAAAAAATTCCACCTTATCGGGTTGAACATATTGAAACTTTAAACCTGNNCGATTTCGGTAGATCACAATCAATTTGTGAGTATTGATGCCATAGACGCTGATGGCAATACCGTGAAGGGTTATATTGATCCGAATACCGGGCGTCTGCTTGGTCCCCAATTGAATAAGTCCCAATTTATTCAATGGGTTACAGCTTTACACCGCTCGCTCTTTCTGAAAGTGACCGGCCGGGTGATTATTGGTGTGGTTTCATTTCTGTTGTTTCTTATTACTATTTCAGGAATTGTTCTGATTGTTAAGCGTCAACAGGGCGTTCGACACTTCTTTGCCAAAATCAATCGGGACTTTTTTGCCCAGTATTTCCACGTTGTTTCAGGACGTTTATTTTTGATACCAATTTTGATATTGGCCCTAACTGGTACCTATTTATTCCTGGTACGTATTGAAATCTTAAAGAAGCCGAATCAAACCATCGAATATTCCAATAAGATGAAGGAAGATATCGAATTGGAGGTGGCAAAATTTTCAATATTCCAAAATACAAAACTTGTTGATTTGAAGACCTTGGAGTTTCCGTTTATNNGAAGGCGATCCTGACGAATATTTTGTATTGAAGCTTCGCGATCGGGAATTGACCATCAACCAGTTGAATGGAAGCTTGCATAAAGAAGTCAAGTACCCCTTTACTGCATTGGCCGAAGAGTTGTCTTTGGACCTTCATACGGGTAAGACCAATATTATATGGGCTATTGTACTGGGGCTCGCATCGTTGAATATTGTGTTCTTTATTTATACAGGGTTCGTCATTACATTCAAGCGCACGCGTACAAAAATCAAGAATAAATATAAACCTGAAGAAGCGGAGATTGTTATTCTTTTCGGAACGGAAAATGGAAGCACGCTGTTTTTCGCCAATCAGATCCATAAACAGCTCTTGGCGGATGGGCAAAAATCGTTGCTGCTCGGAATGAACCAATATCAGTGCTTTCCAAAGGCAAAACACTTGCTTGTGTTTACTTCGACATACGGGCTAGGAACAGCACCCTCCAATGCACTTCAATTTGAACAAAAGCTCAATAGCCATCCACAAAAACAAGATGTACAATTTTCGGTTCTCGGCTTTGGTTCAAAAGCCTATCCCGATTTTTGTGCTTATGCGCGCGAAATTGATTGTTTACTAGAAAAACAAGGTTGGGCTTCGCGTTTAACAGACTTACATACCGTTAATGATAAGGATGTTGATGAACTTATTTCATGGATACATGACTGGTCTTCGCAGGCCACTATTGCACTCGCTTCTGCACCAGCTATTTATAGTGCTAAAGTTGTCGGACTGACGAAATTTAAGGTGGTAGCGAAGTCTGCTGTTTCAGCGACTAACACGACCTTTACTTTAGTGCTGAAGCCTGCAAGTAAAATTAACATGCAATCGGGCGATTTATTGGCAATCTATCCCGCGCAAGATCAACGTGAACGTTTTTATTCGATCGGCTACAAAGATGGAATGGTGCAGCTCGTGGTGAAATTGTTTCCTGATGGATTTGGTTCTAGCTTCCTCTATCGATTGGAAACTAATCAAACCCTCCAGGCACGTGTCATGGTTAATCCAAGTTTTCATTTCCCGAAAGCAGCAAATGCAGTCGCTTTAATTGCCAATGGTACAGGGGTAGCACCCTTTCTTGGCATGATTTCAGAAAATGAAAGTAGGACGCCTTTGCGTCTGTATGCTGGTTTTCGCCATCGAAATGAAATGACTGCGCACTATGTGGATTTTGCTGATGAGCAGATAAAGCTGGGACATCTGCAGCAGCTTGAACTGGCTTTTTCGCGCGAGGAAAATCCACAATATGTCATGGACCTGATCCGTCGGGATGCGCTATATTTTGTCGAATTGCTTGAAAAAGGAGGTTGTGTATTGCTTTGTGGTGCATTGCGTATGCAGCATGATGTTGAACATACTTTAAATGAACTTCTCCTGGCGCATGTCGGCAAAACTATTGCCGACTACAAAGAAAGTGGACAAATCTTAACGGATTGTTATTAGTAAATTGATGGTACAATGGTAAATCCCGTCACGAAGACTACTTTTGGTATAGATCGNNACCCTTATGGGCTCTGTTTTTGAAATCAGCTTGGTAGATCGGGATAGCGCGATTACAAATCAGCATATCGATGAAGTCATCTCCGAAATAGATCGAATAGAAAACCTGATTTCAGAATGGCGTCCGCAAACCCAAATAGCAGCGGTGAACCGCAATGCAGGGATTAAGCCCGTTAAGGTGGATAGGGAAGTTTTTGAATTAACAAAGCGAGCGATCCAGTATGCTCAAAATTCAGGCGGAGCCTTTGATATTAGTATTGTTGCCTTGGATAAAGTTTGGGTATTTGATGGTAGTATGACCACGATGCCTACGGAAGATCTGGTTAAAAGGTCTGTCGCCAAGGTGGGCTATCAACACATCCGTCTCGACAGTGCATCTTCGACAATTTTTCTGGAATTGCCCGGTATGAAGATCGGTTTCGGCTCGATCGGGAAGGGCTATGCTGCTGATCGTGGCAGGGACATGATGAAGGCAAAAGGAATTGAAGCAGGTATAGTTAATGCTTCCGGAGATCTTTCGGCTTGGGGAAACCCACCCCGGGGGGACGCCTGGAAAGTGGGTGTAAACAATCCGTTCAAACCCCATCGAATGGTCAAAGTTCTTCATTTGAATGAAATGGCCGTAGCCACTTCAGGCAGCTATGAGAAATACGCGGAGATCAATGGGAAACGGTATTCACATATTATAAATCCAGTGACAGGTTATCCAGCTACGGGATTAACTTCAGTGACGATTTATGGACCTTCCGCCGAGATTG
>NZ_DKHL01000015.1:0-11197 GCF_002453775.1 Empedobacter sp. UBA6745 | reverse complement strand
TTATCTACAACATAATTTATGAAATCAATTGAACTTAATTGATTGCGCTTTTCATATATTTTAAGCACGATAATTCGTATAACATCATCAGTAGCTGCATATTAAAATTACTTGATTTTATTGCAATATGTATTATGAAAATCAGAAATTTACCATCAACTTGTACATGATGACCAGTTGTTTCTTTTTCGTATAAAATACTATGTATGGCTCTTCTAGTAACCTTCTGTCTAACCTACCCCTATTATTACGCTTTAGAATACGACAAACTCTTGATTCTTATATTAAAATATCATACTAATATTCTAAATACCAATTAATTCGTCAAGTCCTTATTTATGTTCTTTTCAAAGTTCTAATACTTTATTTACAATTTCTTGCTTGATATGATTGAGAAATATACGAAAAGTTAATTTCTTTCTGAGTAGACCTTCTTCTCCGTATTCATAATATTCCTATTTCCATTTATAACTACAGTTTGTTATCTGATCAAATAATCGAGAATTAAAAATTCGAGTAAGTATTATTAATTTATTTTACTACTTTTTCTCAAAATCAAGTAGCCTAATACTCCAGCAATTAAAGATGTTAATAAAACGGCTAATTTAGCTTCATCAATTAATATTTCACTATTAAATGATAAATTAGATATAAATATAGACATCGTAAAACCGATACCAGCTAATAATCCTACACCTAAAATATGGTTTAAATTACTCCCTTCTGGTAACTGACCAATGCCAAATCTTGAGCAAATAATAGAACTTAATACAATACCTATTGGTTTACCAACTAATAAACCTAATAAAATACCTAATCCTAAAGGAGAGGTTAATCCTTCAAGCATCTCGTTATATATAGTTATATTAGTATTAGCAAATGCGAAAATTGGAATAATAATAAAGTTTACAGGCTTTACTAAGGCATGTTCTAATCGTTCTAATGGCGATTCTTGATCAGTATTATTTGTTGGTAAAGTCATGGCTACTAATACACCTGCTATTGTAGCATGTATACCCGAATGATGTACAAAATACCATATAAATATTCCTGGAATCAAATATAAATAAGGATTCTCTACGTTTAATCTATTCATTAACACTAATACTCCTAGGCCTACACCCGCATACATTAAATACACTAAGTCTATACCTGATGAATAAAATAAAGCTATCACTAAAATAGCTATCAGATCATCCACTATAGCTAATGCAGCCAAAAAAATCTTTAAACTTATCGGAATCCTTTTGTCTAACAATGATATAACTGCTAATGCAAATGCAATATCTGTAGCCATAGGAATTCCCCATCCACCTGAAGTATCCAAACCTATATTAAAACATATATATATTAACGCAGGCACTATCGCACCACCCATTGCTGCTAAAATAGGAAGAATAGCTTTTTTAGGTGATGATAGTTCACCTTCTACAATTTCTCTTTTTATTTCTAGACCTACAAGTAAGAAAAAAATAGCCATTAATCCATCATTAATCCACATGCTTGTACTATACTTTAAATGAATCCAACTATTTTCGACTCCAAATTCATAAGATAATACACTTTTTAATGTGTCACTTAAAGATGAATTAGCTATAATTAAAGAAATCAGTACGCATAAAAAAAGGAGGAAACCTCCAAAATTACTCGACTTAATAAATTCTTTGAATATTTTTAAATTGATAGAACTAGCCATAATTTAACTTTTATTATTTTAGAGCAAGATAATAAAAAATATGCAACCTCATAAATTGGCTTTTATTGGGTAAAATTTAATCTATAATATATCGTCATCTCATACTAACATTTCTGTCAATAAAAAAAGTTAAACGATTTATCAATAAAACCATCATTTCGAGTGAAATTCTGAAAGAGTTTTGTATCGAGAAAAAGGGTTTCAAATGTTCAAATAATCTGGTTAAAATAAGACTGCCTTATATAGAACAATTCTAAAACTCCTCAAAAATGAGATCTATTTTTAAAAAAACAAGATGCATTAACAAAAAATCGTCTGTTTTATCTAAAAATANNTCTGCTACCTATTTATCATATTGTTTATTTATACAGCTGTGAGTAAACTAATAGATTTTGAGAATTTTCAAATTCAATTGGCACAATCACCATTACTAAGTGTATATGCAGAATTTATAGTTTATACTAAAAAAATTAGTATAGGAATTGTTATTGCACTATTGCTTCTAGTTAGCAAACGAACCTTACAACAATAACGAGATCACAGTTTGATTCCTTTTATCAAACTTGAAGGAAAAATTCTTCTTTTTTAAAGAAAATAAACCCTAAAAATAATAAGTCAAAAGGTCGAATTTATAAAAATGACGTTCACAAAAGTGTGTTTTTTATAAAAAATATAAAAAAATTAAAAAAACAGACACCATAAAACACTATTATTCAGTAAGTTATTTTACAAAAAAGACGAATTTATAAATTCTACCTTCCATTTATGTTTTTGCTCCTCTTGTTTGCATTGAATCTCTTTTACAAAGTCTAATTTTATAAGAATCAATATTTTATCGCCAATAAATTATTGAATATGAGTTGAATTATTAAGATATAAATACAAAAAATGAAAAAAATAACTCCTATTATACAAACACTCATCTGCTACCTATTTATTGTTTTGTTTGTCTATGCTGCAGTCAGTAAGCTCATCGATTTTGAAACCTTTCAAACCCAGCTGGGACAATCGCCAGTTATTAGTGCTTATGCAAGCATTGTTTCTTATGGAATATTAATTATTGAACTATTAATATCAATCCTACTGGGTATCAAAAAATATCAAAAATTGGGTTTATACTGTGCCTTATTTTTGATGAATGTATTCACCATATACATTATCATTATTCTAAAATTTGCTCCATTTACACCATGTAGCTGTGGAGGTATTTTAGAAGATATGGGGTGGAACGAGCATTTGATTTTTAATCTTCTTTTTATTTTACTTGCTATTTTAGGCATTATTTTAATGAATAGTAATTATCGTCTTACAGCATCTAAAATAGGTTTAATTTTTCTTGTAGGTATACTGTTCATGATAGGACTTTTTCAAAAGAGTCGATTTGAAAAAAGCTATAACAATAGTTTTATTCGCGAATTTCTTCCTCATCATTCAAATCAATTATCTAAATTAAATTTAAAACAAGAAGGTTTTACTATTTCAGGGTTTGATAGCTGTTATGTTTATCTATCTCATCCTTCTGCTCCTCTCTATCTATTGCAATATGATTATCATACAAATAAAATTGACACGCTTCATCTAGAAATTAAGAAAAAAGAATTACCCTATAAGCGATTAATTACACAAGTCGATTACACTACATATGTAATTGGTGATGGCTCTATTGGCATACTTCAAATTGGTCAATTAAATGCTAAACCTACTCTCCTAACCTATTATCAAAATGTGTATTATAATTCATATGCTCTTGGAAATAATCATCATATTGGATTTGTAGCTGCAGAACCACAAACTAGATCAAATTTATTAGGTGTTATATATCCTAGCGAAAAAGGTGAAACTATAAAATTAAATAAGACTAGTCTAAAAAATCAAATCAACGGAACATTTGACACTGATGGCTTATTGATTTGGAACAAAGAAAATAATCATTTTTTGTATAGTTACTATTATCGAAATGAAGTGATAGTATTGGATACTATGATGAATGAACTATATCATTTGAATAGTATTGACACCATTACCACAGCACAAATTGATATGGCTTATTATCCAAAAACTGACCAGTATAAAATAGGACCTCGCACAATCCGTGTGCACGAATACAGCGCTACATATGGGGATAAACTCTATATCTACAGTAGACGTTTTGGAAAATATGAAGAAGAAATAAGTGGTACAAGCATTATTGATGTATATGATTATCCTAATAAAAGTTATCTCTATAGTTTTTACCTGTATCATTTACCTCAAGAAAAATTAAGAAATTTTAGAGTGTTCAAAAATTACATTTTCGCTGTAGTTAATAAAGAGCTCTATTTCTATAAATTAATAAAATAACGTTGCAACGCAGGAGAAAGACCGAACACCTGTAAAATATAGTAGGTCATCATTTTAAATCACAAAATTATGAAAACACGTTTTTTAAACAAAATTTTACCTTTAGGAGTGGGTATGATGGCTGTTGCATTTGCTTTTGCAACTGAAGGAAAATCATCAACTAAAGATGAAAGTTCAACACTTTACATCTACGATAATTTAGAATGTACAGAGGTAAGTACGGAATGTGACAATGTACAAAATTATCCTTGTACTTTTAACGGAGAACGCGTGCACTTAATCAAAGATTCGCAAACTTCGTGTAGTGTAGCGCTATTTAATAGCTTCCAAATGGATTAATAAATTTAATAAAAACGGAAAAGATTGTCCTATGGACAATCTTTTCTTTATTTCAAATACTTATCAAACCAATTCTCAATTTCAATCGTTAATAATTTTTGATTGACTGGTGTAACAACACTATGCCCCTCTTTATTGAACAATAACATTTTTACAGGTTTATTTAATCTTCTTAAACCAGTATACAAATAGGTGTTCTGATACCAGTTTGCATTATCATCTTCTTTGCCTGTCCATATTAGTACAGGTATTTTAATTTTGTCCAAATGATACAAAGTCGTATTATTGATATACTCTTCTTTAAATTTATAAAAATCAGGACTCATCCTAAATTGTTGGTTTTCTATACGCCACATCTGTTCTTTTTTCATTGACCAAGAAATATCATGATAATAAGTAACTAAATCTATTGTAGTAGAACCAATCACCGCTGTTTTAAAATAATTGCTCTGGGTAATTACAAATCCTGTTTGATAACCACCAAACGAATGTCCTATTAATCCCACTCTATTTTTATCTATAGATTTATTTTCGAAAACTTTATCCAATGCAACTTCCAAAGATAACGTAGCTGCTTTTCCAGGGTTATTTTTCAAATAGACAATATCAGGTAGTAAAATAAAATACTCTTTCGACAATAAATTTAAAATATTAAATCCCGTATAGTTACTAAAAGAAGGTGGATCAAACAATTTTGCACTTTCTGAATTCTGTTCATAAACGGATACTATGAGTGGGTATTTTTTATCAGGATTATAGTTAATAGGATAAAGTAAAGCTCCTTTCAATCGTTCATTATTTATTGGAACATCATAATAAACTAATTCTTCGTCTTTTACATGAAGGTTTTTAAGCTCTTTATTGGTTTCATAAACCACCCGTAAATTGTTTTGAAGATTATAATTATAAATAATTGGCGAAAGATTGAACTTACTTAGCTTAAAATAGATTTGGTTATTTTGATAGAAAAAATAGTCAATATTTCCTTTTAATTTATCATGTAGTTTCAAACCTTTACCTTTCTTCCAAGTTGCCCAAGAAGAGCTATGGTTTTCATAAGACACTTTTAAATAAATATAATCTTTTGGGTTTATACTTCCTCCACTAGCCACCAAATTAAAGTCATTAAAAATTCTGTATCTTGTTTTAGTATCTCCACTATTTGTTATCTTTTCAGTGCTGTTATTTTCTGTATTAAATAACCAAATATCATATTGACTATAAATCATTAGAAACTTCTCATCATCAGACCAAATTGGTCCAAATCGACTATAAGGCAACTTTAGTGTTGCTCCATCCACCCATTCGCTAAAAAACTTATCTTGAATATTTTGGGTTAAATTTCTTTTAGTTTTTGTTTTAATATGGTATAACCACCAATCCTTCTGATCAAAATAGACGATATAATTCCCTTTAACTGAAAAATTAAAATTTCCTTCCTTCGTATAAATATGTTGAGCAATTAATGTTTGTGAATTATCATCGTGAGTTTTCAGGTATAAATCGCTAAAAGGAAATTCAAAAAACTCGGGTTCATATTGTAATTTATTATAAACAATAGAATTGTTCAATATAGGATTTGTTATATAGGAAGAGTATGCAGTATCAGTTAGTTCTTTAATTTGATTGTTTTCAATATTCCATTGGTAAAGAAAATTAAATTTTTCATTTTTTTCATACTCATTTTTTCTCGGAAAAATCCATTTATCTGCACCTTCCCATACTTCCATCATATTCTGATTTGAATGGCTATTATTTATCTTTTGATTAAAATATACAAATTTTCCATCAACAGGTTTTTGAAGATTTAAGGTTGACGTATCAAAACTATTATTCATTGCTTTCTCAATACTTTTTTTACTATAAATGTTATAGTTCGTGAATAAATCTTTTTCCGAAAAGAATAGAGATTCACCATTATCAGCCCATTCTTGCCAATTTAAATCGATCACTGGTTTAGAAAAAATGATATCTATATCATTATTCTTTAATTGGATAAGTTTTAAATAGTCACTCCCTTCTTCATTTGTCGTTAATGAAAAAATGTTTGATATTGGATTCCAATTATTTACATACCCATTAAATTTTGCTATAACACTATAATTATCTAAATTGATTAAAACAGCTGATTCCTTATAATTAATTGCAATAACAGTATTAGTACTATTGAGTAAATAAGATTGACAATTAGCATATTTATAATCTTTTAACTGTTTTAAATCTTTTATCGTAAGATCTTTTTTATTATTTAAATAAATAAATTGGGTTTCTGTAAATTCTGGTTTTCTGATTTCATTGAATTCAAAATCAATATTTTTTTGAGCATTCAATAACTTATATTTTCTTTCCATCCTATTATCAAGTTCGTCAAAAAATACCCAATCCCCTTTTGGACTAATTTTATTTAAAAAAATATCTTTTGTCCATAAAGAATCCGCAATATGTCTGGTATTATTTTTTTGAGCATTACAATAACTATGACTAAAAATCAATATTAGTAGTACTCTTATAAAAGTATTAATTATTTTCATTTTAATATCCTTGATTTTGAGGTAGTAAATTTTGATTCAATATTATTTCCGATTCTGGAATTGGAAAATATTGATGAAAATCTTGAAAAGAAGGTTTTAAAGGAAGCAAGGTCTGTGATAATAAACCAAAACGCTTTAAATCAAACCATCTGTTACCATGTTCACAAAATAACTCATGTTGACGCTCATTGAGAATCGCTTCAAATAGATTTTCATTTGTGTTACTAATTCCATTTAGACCTGCTTTATTTCTAATTGAATTGATATCAGAAATGGCTTCATTTTTCTTATTGGTATTAACATATGCTTCAGCTCTTATTAAAAATATTTCTGGTAATCTAAAAACAATCGAATATTCGCTACTTGAAGCAAGCGTATTGATTTGTTTGTATTTAGAAGAAAAGAACCAATTACCATTACTAGATGATTTTACCCAATAAATTTTTCTCAAATCCCCATTTTCAAAACTATTTAGAAAGTTCTTTGTTAAGGCAATATTATTAGGATTTTGCCCTGTAATCGTGAAGATTGGGGCTTCGTTTGTAGGACTTCCTTCTTTGGCAGTTTTTAATTGAAAAATAGTTGAAGTGCTATTTTTTAGAAATTCTGTATTTATATCATTCACCAATTGAAACCGATTAGAATGAATAATCAAATCCGAATAATTTATTGCCTTATTCCACTCCTTGTTATATAAATGAATTTTAGCTAATAAAGCATAAATTGTAAATTTGTTAATACGTGTATTGGTATTAATATTAGCATCTTGTAATAAGACTAATGCATTTTCCAAATCTTCAATTAAGTTAGCATATATTTCCGATTGACTATTTTTATAACACTTACTATTTACCAAGTAATCAGTAGACTTTATGTAAGGAATTTCATTATAGATCGTATAAAGTGAAAAATGCATAAACGCCCTAAAAAATAATGCCTCAGCCATTAATGTATTTTTTGAACTAAAGTGAGAATTTTCTAAACCTTGAATACTGGCATTCGCCATGTAAATCAATTTATACGAATTTGTCCATATGGTTTTTACTTCTGTATTATTTGTGTCTATATGATGCAAATAAATATCATTAAGACCCGAAGTAGGATTTCCATAATAATCAAGTTCATCTGCATATAATCCGAAGAGGATACTACTGCTTGATAGCTTACCATTGTAAATCGAATTATCCCTAAGTTCTGAATACAAATTGAGTATAGCTCCATTAGCTGTCGTTTCATTTTCAAAAACATATAAACTTGGCAATTGATTCGTTGGAAAATCAACTTCAACAAAATCTTTACAGCTAAAAATTAAAAAGAATAAAAGGAGGATATTAAATTTAAGTATACTTGTTTTCATAATTAAAAGTTTATAGTTGTACCAATTGATAACCTTTTTAAAGGAGGTAAATAGCCAGATGTTTGCTCTGGATCTCCACCTTTAAAAGGTGTAATTGTAAATAAATTCATCCCTTGTAAATAGACTTTAGCTTTAATCGATTGATCTTTTTTTGAAGGGATTTGATAAGAGATTGCAATATTTCTTAATCGAATAAAATCCGCTTTACTGAATACAGCATCACTTTGTTTAAACTGGCTACTTGCGCTTACAGCTGCTGCATTCGTACCAGAAGTTGGTTTTTGATGTGAAGCATTAGGATTATCCACACTCCAATAATCTAAACTAGCAATAGGCATATTATTAAAAGTTCCCATCGTAGATGTACCTGCCCATTCGTTATAGGCTATTTTTTTACTCCAATAGAACGTAAAATTAAAATTCCAGTTTTTATATTTCATATCGTTTGTAAGGCTACCATACCATTTTGGTGTTAAGTCGACTATAGCCTGTTTATCGTCGGTAGACGTTATTTTACCATCCTTATTAAAATCTTCAAACGTATATAAACCCGTCACACTATCTACACCTGTGTACTTATAAAATTTATAGATGGATAATGGATATCCTATCTGATATAAATTGCGATAACTAGAAGTTTCTAAATTTGGAAATTTTTTAAGGTAAGTTGTAGGAAAAGTCCATTGCATATTTACATTCCACGAAAAATGAGAAGAATTAATCACATTAGATGATAGCAGAAACTCAAAACCTTTGTTCACAACATCCGCATCTAAATTTGCTTGAATTGAATTAAACCCTGTTGTAGCAGGTAAACTATACCCTACCAATTGATTAGATGAAGTATTATAATAGAAAGAAGATTCGAGATGTAACTTTTTAAAAAGGTCTATTTCGAATGCGATTTCTCTTTTTATATTTTTTTCCCAAGAGAAATTCGGGTTATATAATCTCGAAGGATTAAGACTTACATTCCCTTCGTATAAACCATCACTGATGGAATACGTATCTAAATATTGGTAGTTACCAATTTGGTCGTTTCCAGTTACTCCGACACTTCCTCTTAATTTACCAAACGACAACCAATTCGAATTACTGAATGCGTTTTCTTTTGAGAATATCCATGCTGCTCCTACTGCACCAAAATTAGAAAATCTATTTTCTGGCGAAAATCGACTAGAACCATCTCGTCTCCCTGTTAAATTAATGAAGTATTTATTCTTAAAAGAATAATTGATTCTAAGATATGTCGCCATATAATTGTAAAAAGAATTGGCTTCATTTAAAATACGTAATGTCTTCGCTGCACTTAATCTTTTTAGTAAAGAATTATCTAAAAACCCAAATCCATATAAACTCAAATCTTCAGTTTCTGCTTTTGAGAATGTAAAACCATACGATAAGTCGATCTTATTTTCCTTAAAAGTCTTATTGAAGTTAAGTTGAGGTTCAATAATCCAACTATTTCTTTTCCCTAAATTTTGATAACTATTCGATGATTCTAAGCTTGACGCATTGGAAGCAGGATTAAGCCTAGTATGTGGGTTAATTTGAAACTCTGTGAGTTCAGTCTGATTAAAACCTAGGTTAATCTTAGCGGATAGTTCGTCTGTGATTTTATAATTTAAATTTGAACCAAGATTTAATAAATAGGTTTTGTTATTGTAAACACTTTCCAAAGCAGCAATCGGATTATTCCATGTATTATTTTCCCAATTTATTCTCCCATCATTCGTATAAATAGAAGGACTATTGGGGGCTAACGATCGCGATACTCGTGTTAAATCTGTTTGTGGCAGTTTATTACGATCAAATCCGAAAGAAGTATTCAAATTAAAATTAAAACGTTTATCAGTTGAAGTATGATTTAAATTTGAGTAAATCGACGTTTTATTGTAATAAAAATCACCAAAATAAACAGATGATTCTTTCGTAAGATTAACACCAACCATAAAAGATGTATGTTCAGAACCTCCATTCACCATAAATCGAGCTGTATGATTACTCCCTACATTTCCAATTAGCTTACGTTGCCAATCGGTGTATCTTGTCTGATCCCATGTCCCATTCACATCATAGGCATTAAATGGAAAAGTGGTGATCCCATCATTACTAAATGCTTGCTTTCTTAACTTAATATATTGTTCTGTATTTAAGAGATCAACGTATTTTGTTATATGATTAATACTGGTATTGAAATCTACATTAAAACTTGTTTTATTTTTAGTTCCTTTTTTAGTGGTTATCAAAATCACTCCATTTGCACCACGCGAACCATAAATAGCAGTCGCATCTGCATCTTTTAAAACCTCTATACTTTCAATAGATTGTGGGTCTATAGCATTTAACGGATTAACTTTACCACTTGGTATAACCGATCCACTAACAGTTGCACTACTTGAACTACCTATATCAAACGGAACTCCATCTATTATAAACAAAGGATCATTTCCTGCATTTATACTATTCTGACCTCTTAACCTAATCGTATATCCACCACCTGCTGTTCCTGTGGTTGGGGTAATTTCTAAACCTGCTACTCTACCCTGCAACGCATCCAACACATTATTCACGGGTTGATTCTCGATTTCCTTTGCCGTAACACGTGCAATAGATCCCGTTCGTTCTTTGTCCTTTACAGCATAATATCCTGCATTAATCACCACATCTTTTAGTTGAATTCCTTCGTCCTCTTTCGTTAAACGTACATTGATCACGCTTCTATTCAATACCTCTTCTTCTCGGATAGGGAAATCCAATTGCTCAAAAATTAGTTTGGAATTGTCTTGTTGTAAAGTCAACGAATACTGTCCATTTACATCGGTAAAGGTGGAGTTATCGGTTCCCTCCTCTTTTACCATTACGCCCACTAATGGGACTTGAAGTTCTTTTACCGTTCCAGTCACGGTTTTTCCTGTTTGTGCCAACAATGGT
>NZ_DKHL01000057.1:219281-219476 GCF_002453775.1 Empedobacter sp. UBA6745 | reverse complement strand
ACCTGGACAGTCAACGTGTGCGTAGTGACGGTTAGCAGTTTCATACTCTACGTGAGATGTATTAATTGTAATACCACGCTCTTTTTCTTCTGGAGCATTATCGATTTGATCGAAAGCTTTTGCTTCTGAATAACCAGCATCAGCTAATACTTTAGTAATCGCTGCAGTCAAAGTTGTTTTACCGTGGTCAACGTG